>JBGSVS010000346.1:0-1857 GCA_041752895.1 Tabrizicola sp. | reverse complement strand
CGCTGGCTGCGGATGTGCAGGCCGGGCTTGCGGCTTCCGCCGAACGGGCTGCGGCCATCGCCACGCCGAAACGCGTCCTTTTCATCCTGTCGCTGCAAGGCGGGGGGGTGATGGCGGGTGGCGAGGGGACCGAGGCGGAAGGGATCATTCGCCTTGCGGGCGGGATCAACGCCGCGACCGGGTTGCAGGGCTACAAGCCGATGACGGACGAGGCGGTGCTGGCCGCCCAGCCGGACGTCATCCTGATGATGGACCGCGAGGGCGACCTGTCGATTTCGGATGCCGACGTGCTGGCACAGCCCGCCTTGTCGCAGACCCCCGCAGCCGTTGCCGGTGCGATTGTCCGGATGGACGGGATGCTGCTTCTGGGCTTCGGCCCCCGCACGCCCGAGGCGGCATTGGCGCTGCATGACGCGCTTTACGGCGGCGGCGGCTAGATGGTAGCCCTGTCCCCCCCGCTGATCCGCCGCCTTCCGGGTCCGACCGTGACGCTGGCCCTGGCCGGATTGCTGGCCGTCGCCTCGATCCTGTCGTTGACCTCGGGTGCGGCGGGGCTTGGAGCGGGCGACCTTCTGGCCGCCCTGACTGGCGAGGCGCTAAGCACCCGGGATCAGGTCGTGCTTTTTGACATCCGCTTGCCGCGTCTGGTGCTGGGGATGGCCGTGGGCGCGTCGCTGGCGGTGTCCGGGGTCCTGTTGCAGGGCCTGTTCCGCAACCCGCTTGCCGATCCGGGCATCGTTGGCGTCAGTGCGGGGGCGGGTCTGGGCGCGGTAGTGGCCATTGTCCTTGGCGGATTGCTGCCCGCCGCGCTGATTGCCACGGTGGGGTCGGCTCTGGTTCCCCTTGCCGCAGGGTTGGGAGGCTGGCTGACCACCCTTGTCCTTTACCGCGTCGCGACCTCGGGCCAGCGCACCGATGTTGCACTGATGTTGCTGGCTGGCATCGCCCTTGCCGCGTTGACCGGAGCGGCGACCGGGGTGCTGACCTATATTGCCGACGACCGACAGCTGCGCGATCTGACCTTCTGGGGCATGGGGTCGCTGGCCGGGGCGACCTGGGCAAAACTTGCTGTCGCCCTGCCGCTGATGGCATTGGCCCTGATTGTCGCCCCTCGCCTTGCGCGAGGGCTGAATGCGTTGGCCCTGGGCGAGGCGCAGGCGGCCCACATGGGGGTCGATGTGCAGCGTTTGAAGCGTCTGGCCATTCTTGCCGCTGCATCGGCGACCGGGGCTGCGGTGGCGGTGTCGGGAGGGATCGGCTTCATCGGCCTTGTCGTTCCGCACCTCCTTCGGCAGGCGCAAGGCCCGGATCACCGGCCCCTGATCCCGCACGCAGCGCTTCTAGGAGCGGCGCTCCTGGTCCTGGCCGACCTCATCGCCCGCAGCATCGTCGCACCGGCGGAACTGCCCATCGGCATACTGACCGCCCTGATCGGCGCGCCTGTCTTCCTGTGGATGCTTCTGCAGCGCAGCGCGTGGGGACGGTAGGATGCTGGAACTGGTTGACGTCTCGGTGCAACTCGGTCGGCGTCGGGTGCTGAACGAAGTCTCGCTGACCGCCCGTGCGGGAGAGTTTCTGACCATCTGCGGCGCAAACGGCGCGGGGAAAAGCACGCTCCTTAAAGCGGTCCTGGGCGAGTTGCCTGCAACGGGCTCAGTCCGGTTGAACGGCCTTGAGGTCGCGCAGACCCGGTCCGCCACCCTCGCCCGTCTGCGGGCCGTGCTGCCCCAGGACAGCGAAGTGGCCTTCGGCTTCACCCTGGGCGAGGTCATCGGCATGGGCCGCGAGGCCGGAGACTGCGCAACCCGGCCCGAAGTGGACGCTCTCGCGCTTGCTGCCGTAGGCCTGCAGGGGCGC
>JBGSVS010000345.1:0-5986 GCA_041752895.1 Tabrizicola sp. | reverse complement strand
GCGCCAGTTGCTGGCTGACTGCCGCCTGCCGCTGACCAATCAACGCCTCGATCTCGGAGACCGACTTCTCGCCCTGCGCAACTACCGGGTCCGTCGCCGTCTGCTGGACGACCCTGCGCGGATCGAGGCCGTCCTGGCCGCCTATGCCGCCACCGGCCCCAATGGCGCGACCGAGACCGAGATTGCTTCCGCCCTCCGCATGCCGGTTGCTTCCGTTGCGCGGGCCTCGCTCTGGCTGCTCAAATACAACTTCCTGCAAGGTATCCCATGACCCGTTCCATCCTGATCACTGGTGCCGGTGCCGGCATCGGCCGTGCCACCGCCCGCGCCTTCCTGTCCGCGGGGTGGGAGGTCAGCCTCCTTGGCCGCAAACGCGCCGCCCTAGAAGAAACCGCCGGAGATCACAAGGCCCGCATCCTGACCGCCGATGTCGGCGATCCGGCCGAGGTTGAGGCAGCGTTCAGCGAACTTCCCCGCCTGGACGTCCTGTTCAACAACGCCGGTATCTCTGCCCCTGCTGCCCCGATTGACGAGATCCCGGTGGACAAGTGGCTAGAGGTCAGCCGCACCAACATCACCGGCATGTTCCTTTGCGCCCGCGCGGCCTTTGGCCTGATGCGCCGCCAGACGCCGCAAGGCGGGCGGATCATCAACAACGGCTCGATCTCGGCCCATGTGCCGCGCCCCGGGTCGGTGCCCTACACCATGTCGAAACACGCCGTCACCGGCCTTACCCGGACGCTTGGCCTGGATGGTCGCGCTTTTGATATCGCCTGCGCGCAGATCGACATCGGCAATGCCCTGACCGACATGGCCGCCCGGTTCCAGACCGGGGTGCCGCAGGCTGACGGCAATATCCGGGTCGAGCCGGTGATGGATGTGGATCACGTGGCGCGGATGATCCTGCACATGGCGTCGCTGCCGCTAGAGGTGAACACCCCCTTCGTCACGATCATGGCCCGCGACATGCCCTATATCGGGCGCGGCTAGGCGAAAGGTGGGCTAGGCGGCTTGCACAAACAGGGGCGGCAGGCAGGTGAGCAGCGCAAAGACCCGGGCATCGCGGATCGTATAATAGATCGCCTTGCCATCGCGCCGGGTGCTGACCAGACCCTCCAGCCGCAGCCGCGCCAGTTGCTGGCTGACTGCCGCCTGCCGCTGACCAATCAACGCCTCGATCTCGGAGACCGACTTCTCGCCCTGCGCCAGATGGCAGAGAATCATCAGCCGCCCCTCATGGCTTAGCGCCTTGAGAAGGGCGGCCGCCGCCTCGGCATGGCCGGACAGCGCCGCCGCCAGATCGCGGTTTCCCGAAAGCGCGGCAAGGCCCGGCTCGAACCCGCTGAAGGTCGTCGCTTCCGTGAAACGATCAAGTGACATGGGGCCATCCCGCACAACCAAACATTGCAGAACGATAACATGTATCAACCCGGGCCTCGACAGTCCCTTGCCCCCGATTTCAGGGCCGGGCAAGGTTCCGCCGAGAACAGGGGACTTCCGCCGATGGCCCCACACCCCCCCAGCCAAGGACGCAGCCCATGACCCGCCCCTCTGCCTTCACCGCCCCTGGCCGCTTTTGGCGCGGGAACCTGCACACCCACTCCACCCGGTCCGATGGCGTTCTCTCGCCCGAAGAGGTTTGCCGCCGGTACCAGGCCGAGGGCTATGATTTCCTGGCCCTCACCGACCATTTCATCGGCATCTACGGCTATCCGATGGTCGACACGCGCCCGTTTCGGACGGGCAGCTTCACCACCCTCATCGGGGCCGAGCTGCATTCCGGCGCGCAATCGAATAGTGAGCTTTGGCACATCCTGGCCGTGGGCCTGCCCGATGATTTCGTGCCGCCCACGACCACCAGCTTCATCGCCGAACCGGGGCAAGAGACAGGCCCCGAGATCGCCGCCCGCGCCGCAGCCGCCGGGGCTTTCGTCGCCATCGCCCATCCGAAATGGTCGGGCCTGACGCTCGCCGATGCCCGCACCATCGAGGCCGCCCATGCGGTCGAGATCTACAACCACGGCTGCGCCACCGGTTGCGACCGGCCTGACGGGGCAGGGATCGCCGATCTTTTGCTGACCGAGGGCCGCAAGCTGTCGCTCATCGCCACTGACGACGCGCATTTCTCGGAACCCGATCATTTTGGCGGCTGGGTGATGGTCAAGGCCATCGTGAACACGCCCGAGGCGCTGCTGGCGGCGTTGAAGCGGGGGGATTTCTATTCGTCTCAGGGGCCGCAGATCCATGACGTGCATCTCGACGGCGACAAGGTCGTGGTCGAATGCTCTGCTGCCGTTTCGGTCATCGCGATGGGCTGGGGGACGGGGGCCAAAGGCGTGCATGGCCATTCGATGACCCGCTGCGAAGTGCCGCTGGACCGCCTGCTGGGCAGCCCCTGGCTGCGGGTGTCAGTCATCGACGCGGCAGGCAAGCGCGCCTGGTCAAACCCGATCTGGCGCGAGGCAGGCCCGAACCCGCGCATCCTGTAGGTCGTCTCAGGCGAGCCGCGGCTTCCGCGCGAGGAACAGAGGCACCGGCGGGCGTTCGGACGTCTGCCGGACAACTTCCAGCTGGCCGAACCGCGCAAGAGTGCGGTCCTCGCGCGCCGGAACCTGGAACCGCGCGAACAAGGCTTGAAGTTTGGAACGGATCATCGGGATTCTCCCTATGGTGCTATCGTCTGACCGATCGATACCCGTATAGGTTGTGCCCCCAGAAGACCATTTGATGGTCATTCGAAGAAACCTCGTGGCGACAATGTGGAATGGTCGCCGGGTCCCGCACGATTAACGAAATCGCACTCCGTTGTCGCCGAACGGTGTCCAAACCCGACTGGCACCGAACCCCGGGACTTGCCTTGCACGGCGCTCCGAACCACACTCCCGGACAGGAGGCCGTGATGCCCGACCGCGCCATGATCACCGATCCGGACGCCTATTTCGCCTTCGGCTGCGGTCGCTGCGACCGGTTTGCGACGTCCGACTGCTCGACCAAGCGCTGGCTACCGGGCCTCCTCACGCTTCGCCGCATCGCCCATGACGCGGGCCTGACCGAGGTCGCGAAATGGGGCCATCCGGTCTACATGCACGCAGGCCGCAACATCGCGATCCTTGGCGCGTTTCGGGGCGACTACCGGCTGACCATCTTCAATGCCGCCCTTATGCAGGACCCCGAGCGCCTTCTGGACCGCCAAGGCCCGAACACCCGCCACCCCGACTGCATCCGCTTCACTGACACTGACACCCCCGCGCGTCTGGAACCCACCATCCGCGCCTGTCTGGCCGAGGCGATGGGCTACGCCGACCGGGGCATTCTGCCGCCAAAGGAGCCGCGCGAGATCGACCTGCCGCCCGAACTCGTCGAAGCGCTCGACAGCGACCCGGACCTTGCCGAGGCCTTCGCCGCCCTCACCCCCGGCCGCCAGAAAAGCTGGGCGCTGCATCTGAACTACGCCAAGACCTCGGCCACCCGCATCTCGCGCATCGAAAAAGGCCGCGCGAAGATCATCGCCGGCAAGGGCGCAACCGAGCGTTAAGCCTTGCCTTCCAGCCCCGCCGCTGCTGCACCGACGGCTCCGGGGATCGGCATGGTGAAGGTCTCGGTAAAGCTGGTGTAGTCGTGGTATCCGACTCGGGCGAGCGGACGGATCGCGGCATAGTCCAGCTTGCCGTCGGGTGTCAGCACCTCATCCTTGACGTGGATGCGCACGACCTCGCCATAGACGACATCGACCCAGCCGTGCCCGGAGTTGCCGCGCAAGCGGTGGGTCGACAGATAGCGGCACTCGAAATGCGCCGGGCTTTCGGCCACGCGCGGCCCCGGCGCGTCGATGCAGGGCGCTTTCGTCACCCCGGCCTTCTCGAACTCGTCCACGCCTTCGGGCCATTCGATGGCGGTCTGGTTCATCGCCTCACGCAGGGCGTAGGTGCACATGTTCCAGACGAACCAGCCGGTTTCCTCGGCGTTGATCACCGTATGCTTGCGGCGTCCGTCGGAGTACTGGTTGGCCGCGAACATCACCATCGGCGGGTCGAAGGTCAGGTTCTGCCACTGGCTGTAGGGCGCGAGGTTGCTCACACCCTTGGTCGAAATCGTCGACAGCCAGCCGATGGGCCGCGGCACGGTGCAGGCCTTGAACGGGCTGTAGGGCAGCGGGCAGGGGTCCTTGCCGGGGGCGTAGTGCATGGCCCTAGTTCCCCAGGATGCCGGGCAGCCGCAACCCGTGGTCCTTGGCGCAGGCGATGGCCGTTTCATACCCCGCATCCGCGTGCCGCCAGACACCCGAGGCCGGGTCGTTCCACAAGACCCGCTCCAGCCGCCGCGCCGCCTCTGGCGTCCCGTCCGCCAGGATCACGACGCCCGCATGCTGGCTGAACCCCATCCCTACGCCGCCGCCATGATGCAGTGAAACCCAGGTCGCACCCGAGGCGGTGTTGACCAGCGCATTCAAGAGCGGCCAATCGCTGACGGCGTCCGACCCGTCCCGCATCGCCTCGGTCTCCCGGTTCGGACTTGCCACCGAGCCTGAGTCCAGATGATCCCGCCCAATCACGATGGGGGCCTTCAACTCGCCACTGGCGACCATCTCGTTGAACATCAACCCCGCCCGGTGCCGGTCGCCAAGGCCGATCCAGCAGATGCGCGCGGGCAGGCCCTGGAACGCGATCCGCTCTCCCGCCATGTCCAGCCAACGGTGCAGATGGGCGTTGTCGGGGAAGAGCCGCTTCATCGCCGCGTCGGTCTTGCGGATGTCTTCGGGGTCGCCCGACAGCGCCACCCAGCGGAAGGGGCCGATGCCCTTGCAGAAGAGGGGGCGGATATAGGCGGGCACGAAGCCGGGGAAGGCGAAGGCATTTTCCAACCCTTCGTCTTTCGCGACCTGCCGGATATTGTTGCCGTAATCGAGCGTGGGGACCCCCGCATTCCAGAAGCCCACCATCGCCTCGACATGGGTCCGCATTGAAGCCCGCGCTGCTGTTTCGACCGAGGCCGGGTCGGTTTCCTGCTTTGCCCGCCATTCGGCCACCGACCAACCCAAGGGGCAGTAGCCGTGCAGCGGGTCATGGGCGCTGGTCTGGTCGGTGACGATGTCCGGCCGCACGCCGCCCGCTTTCATCCGCGCCAGCAGCTCTGGGAAAACCTCGGCCGCGTTGCCCAGAAGCCCGACCGACTTTGCCTCGCCGCGTGAGGTCCAGTCGGCGATCAGCGCCAGCGCTTCATCCAAGGACTTGGCCTTGGCGTCCAGGTATCTGGTACGAATGCGAAAATCGATCCGTGTCTCGTCCACCTCGACCGCCAGACAGCACGCCCCGGCCATCACGGCGGCCAAGGGCTGTGCGCCGCCCATGCCACCCAGACCCCCGGTCAGGATCCAGCGGCCCTTGAGGTCCCCGCCATAATGCTGCCGCCCAGCCTCGGCGAAAGTTTCGTAAGTTCCCTGCACAATGCCTTGAGTTCCAATGTAAATCCAGGACCCGGCGGTCATCTGGCCATACATCATCAGACCCTTGCGATCCAACTCGTTGAAATGCGCCCAGGTCGCCCAATGCGGCACCAGGTTCGAGTTCGCGATCAGCACGCGCGGTGCGTCCGTATGGGTGCGAACAATGGCGATGGGCTTGCCGGACTGGACGATCAGCGTCTCGTCGGCCTCAAGGTCTTTCAGCCCAGCGACGATCCGGTCGAAATCTTCCCATGTCCGCGCCGCCCGCCCGATCCCGCCATAAACCACCAGCTCATGCGGGTTTTCGGCCACATCGGGGTGCAGGTTGTTCATCAGCATCCGCATCGCGGCCTCACCGCCCCAGGTCTTGGCGGTCTTTTCCGGGCCGGTCGGCGGATAGATGTCACGCAGGTTGTGGCGGGGGTTGGTCATCGGGACCTCCAAGTTCAAAGGGTGGGCAGCGGGATGCCCGCCGCAGTCGAAATCTCGCCCGAGGCGACCAGCCGGCTGGCGGCCGCGATGTCGGGGGCCATTGGACGGTCG
>JBGSVS010000344.1:0-4472 GCA_041752895.1 Tabrizicola sp. | reverse complement strand
CTGCGCAGGATCGCCCCGCCAATCATGCCGACCATCAGCAGGGGCTGCGAGGGCACGACAATCTGCAGGAAGTGCACCGCCAGCGCCGCTGTCTCGCCGCTTGCGCCCAGAAGCCCGACCAGCGGCCCAAGGAAGACCCAGACCACGGCGGCGAAAAGCGATCCGAAGACAAAGCTCAGCACAAGGCCTGTCGTCGCCTTCTCGCGTGCCAGGACCGGGTCCCGCGCGCCCAGTGCGCGGGCGACCAGCGCGCCCACGCCGATCGACATCCCGATCCCGAAGCTGGTGGTGAAGAACAGGATCGCCCCGGCATAGCCGATGGCCGCCGCCAGTTCCTCGCGCCCCAGAAGGGCGATGTAGAACATGTTGATCAGGTCAACGACAAAGACCGCCATCAACCCCACGGACGAGGTCAGCGCCATCACCGACACATGCCGGAAGAGGTTGCCCTCGACAAACTTCGCCTGCGCCCCGGCCATGCCAAAGCCCTTTCACATTTGCACAAATATCCCACGGGAGGTCCGGAGGGTGTGAAACCCTCCGGGGCCAGCCAAGGGCTCAGACCGTCGGCACCTTGCGCAAAAGCGGCATCACGTCCGCCATCTCCGGCCCCGCATCGCGGCCCGTCAGCGCCCGGCGCAAGGGACGGAACAGGTCCTTGCCTTTGCGGCCCGTGGCCTCTTTCACGGCCAAGGTCCACTCGGACCAGGTCGCTTGGGTCCAGGGCTTCGCAGGCAACAGCGCCAGCGCCTGGCGCACGAAGTCGCGGTCAGACTCCTCCAGCACCGGCTCGGCCCCATCGCGAAACAGGGTCCACCACTGGCCCAGATCGTCCAGGATGGTGATGTTGCCCTTGGCCACCGCCCAGAACGCCTCGGCCTCGGCCTCCGGCACACCCAGCGCCAGCACCCGATCCTTCACCGCCGCAAAGGGCAGCGCCTGGACATGATGCCGGGTCAGCGGGAACAGGTCCTCGGCGTCGAACTTGGTCGGTGCGGCCCCGAAGGAGCCGACGTCAAACCCGGCCACCAGCTCATCCATCGAAGACACAAGCTCGACCGGCTTCGACGACCCCAGCCGCGCCATCAGCGACAACAGCGCCATCGGCTCCACCCCCCGCGCCCGCAGGTCGCGCAAGGACAGCACCCCAAGCCGCTTGGACAATTCCTCGCCCTGCGGCCCGGTCAGAAGACTGTGGTGCGCGAAGGTCGGGGGCGTGCCGCCCAAGGCCTTCATGATCTGGATCTGCGTCGCGGTGTTCGTCACATGGTCCGCCCCGCGCACGATATGCGTGACCCCCATGTCCACGTCATCGACCGAGGACGCAAAGGTATACAGCACCTGCCCGTCCGCCTTGATCAGCACCGGGTCGCTGACCGACGCCGCATCAATCGAGATCGGCCCGATGATCCCGTCGGTCCACTCGATCCGCTCCTGATCCAGCTTGAAGCGCCAATAGCCCTGCCGCCCCTCGGCGCGGTAAGCCGCCTTCTGATCCTCGGTCAACGCCAAAGCCGCACGGTCATAGACCGGGGGTTTCCCCATATTCAGCTGCTTCTTACGCTTCAGGTCCAGCTCCACGGGCGTCTCGAAACACTCATAGAACCGCCCGGCAGCCTTCAGTTGCTCGGCGGCTTCGGCGTAGCGGGCCATCCGCTTGGACTGCTGCTCGATCCGGTCATACCTGATCCCCAGCCAGTCAAGGTCAGCCTTCAGCCCGTCGATGTATTCCTGCTTCGACCGCTACTGATCGGTGTCATCGAGCCGCAGGATGAACGTCCCGCCGTTCTGGCGCGCGATCAGGTAGTTCATCAGCGCGGTGCGCAGGTTGCCCACATGGATCCAGCCGGTGGGCGAGGGGGCGAAGCGGGTAATGACGGTCATGGGACGGCTCCTTCAAGCGCCCTTCCCTGTCACAAGCCCCTGCATTTGTCCAGTTTGCGCCGCCGATGCCATCGTCCGTGGCAACGCCGTCCGAGTGGCTCGATGCCACGAGGACGGCCCCCCGTTCCCGGATCACACCGGATGCACCTGCCAGTGCTTACCAAGGTCTTTCACTCCCGCCCGGATCAGCTCGCGCAGCGCGCCCTCATCCACCGCATCCAGCCGCTTGATGTAAAGACAGGCCTTACCCAGCCGGTGCGGCCCCAGACGGGACAGGATGCCGCCGAAATCGGCATAGCCCGGCAGGATATAGACCGACAGCTCGGCCTTCCGGGGCGAAAACCCGGTCGCAAGGCTCTCCCCCGAATGACCGCTGTCATAGCGATACTCATAGCGCCCGAACCCCACCATCGACGGCCCCCAGAGCCGGGGCTCCCAGCCTGTCACCTCCCCGAAGATGGCCAACAGCCGCCGCGCCTCGTCCCGGCGCTTGTCCTCGACCCTGGCCAGCCAGACCTCGCGGTCCAATGCAGCACTTTTCGTCTTCGCGTCATAAGCCATCCGCACCTCCCGTCCCTGGCAAAGACTAACACGATATTTGCGCGACGGTTCCCCTTCCGATGCGCCCCGCGCCCCCCTATCTACCGGCCATGACAAACCCATCGCCCGACAGCATCGCCCCAACCCTCGCCCTGATCGAGCAGCTTGCCCACGAGACGGTTTCGACCCTGCCCCAGCCGTTCCGCGAACCTGCAACGCTGGTCCGCATCCGGGTCGAAGAGTTCCCCGAGGACGAGATGCTTGAGGAACTGGGCGTCGACGATGCATTCGATCTGACCGGTCTCTACGACGGCACGCCCCTGACCGAGAAATCCACCGCCGAACAGATGACCCGCCCCGATGTCGTCTGGCTTTTCCGCCGTCCGATCCTGGATGAATGGGCCGAACGCGGGAACGTCTCGATCCAGGAACTGGTCAGCCACGTGGTAATCCACGAACTTGCGCATCATTTCGGCTGGTCCGACGACCAGATCGCCGCCATCGACCGCTGGTGGGAGTGAACCGGGGGCAGTAGCGCACAGCGGTTGTGCAATCCTGCACTCACGATGACGCAGGCGTGAGAGGCCGGGACGGCAGACAGGGTTACCCTTCCGCCACCCAACCGAAGGAGCACAACATGACCCGACTGTCCCGCCGTCAGGCGCTTTTCGCCGGTGCCGCCCTGCCCCTTGCCGCCGCCCTGCCGTTCCGTCTTGCCGCGCAAGAGACGATGCAGGGATCGGGCTTCGCGCCCTGGAACCGCTTCAAGCTTGGCAGCTTCGAGGTGACGACGCTTCTTGCCGGGACCCGTCCTGTCGAAAAGCCCCAAGAGATCTTCGGCACCAATGCAAGCCCGGAAGACTTTGCCGCGCTCGCGTCGGCGAACTTCATTCCGACTGAAGTTGCGCAGTTCTTCTTCACCCCGACCGTGGTCAACACCGGGGCCGAGATCGTCCTGTTCGACACCGGCCTTTCCGCCGAAGGCACGCTCGCCGCGCTGACTGCCGCAGGCATGACCCCGGACATGGTCGATGTCGTCGTGATCACGCACATGCACGGCGACCACATCGGCGGGCTGATGGGCGCGGATGGCACCACGCCGACCTATACGAATGCGCGCTATGTCACTGGCGGGGTCGAGCATAACCATTGGTCCGCAGCGGGCGACGAAGGCTTTGACAAGAACGTGAAGCCCTTGAACGACAAGTTCACCTTCCTCGATGATGGCGGCAGCGTCACCGGAGGGGTAACCGCCCTGGCTGCCTTCGGCCATTCGCCGGGCCACATGGTCTATCAGGTCGAATCGGGCGGCCAACGCCTTGCGATCACTGCGGATACCGCGAACCACTATGTCTGGTCGCTGCAAAAGCCCGACTGGGAGGTCCGCTTCGACGCCGACAAACCCGCCGCCGCCGCTGCGCGGAAGTCAGTCTTCGGCATGATCGCCGCCGACCGCATCCCCTTCATCGGCTATCACATGCCCTTCCCGGGCCTGGGCTATGTCGAGGCAATGGGCGACGGTTTCCGCTATGTGCCCGCCAGCTACCAGATGATGCTGAACGGCTGATCCCAGGACCCAAATTCCTTAAGCAAGGAATTTGCCAAAAATCTTCCTCAAGATTTTTGTCCCCGTCGAACACCGTCGGGGACAGTTCCATTTCGTCACAAAGGCTTTATGATAGCGGTAACAGACTTGAGGTGCCGCATGTCCCAAGCCCCGATCCTGACCCTCACGCTCAATCCCGCGCTCGACATGGCGACCGGGGTTCATGAGCTGATCCCCGGCCACAAGCTGCGCTGCACTGAACCCTTGCTCGACCCCGGTGGTGGCGGCCTCAACGTTTCCCGCGCGATCAAGTCGCTTGGCGGCGACAGCCTGGCGCTTGTCGCTATCGGCGGCCTCACCGGCGACCGGCTTGCCGGGCTGATCCGGGGCGAAGGCGTCACGTTCCTCGCGATCCTCGGCCCCGGCGAAACGCGCCAGTCGCTGACCGTGAACGAAGGCACCACCGGCAAGCAGTATCGCTTCATGCTGCCCGGCCCGGTCT
>JBGSVS010000343.1:0-2221 GCA_041752895.1 Tabrizicola sp. | reverse complement strand
GGCGGGGGTTGATGTGGCGGGGCCGGGGTTTTTGAACCTGCGGCTTCAGCCTGTGGCTTGGCAGGGCCTGGTGCGCGCGGTGTTGTAGCAGGGGACGGGGTATGGCCGGTCGTCGCTGGGGCAGGGGCGCAAGGTCAACGTGGAGTTCGTGAGCGCGAACCCGACGGGGCCGATGCATGTGGCCCATGCGCGGGGGGCTGTTGTGGGCGATGCGCTGGCGGCGCTGCTGGCGTTTGCGGGCTATGCGGTCACGCGGGAGTATTACATCAACGATGGCGGGGGGCAGGTCGATGTGCTGGCCCGGTCGGCCTATGAGCGTTACCGCGAGGCGCATGGGCTGTCGCCCGAGATTGCCGAGGGGCTGTATCCGGGCGATTACCTGATCCCGGTGGGCGAGGCGCTGAAGGCGAAGTATGGCGACAGCCTGCTGGACAAGGGTGAGCAGTATTGGCTGGCCGATGTCCGCGAGTTCTCGACCGATATGATGATGGAGATGATCCGGGGCGACCTTGCGGCGCTTGGCGTCGCGATGGATGTCTATTCGTCGGAAAAGGCCCTCTATGGCACGGGCCAGATAGAGGCAGCGATCGAGCGGTTGAAGAAGCTCGACCTGATCTACCAGGGCACGCTGGAACCGCCGAAGGGCAAGGCACCGGAAGACTGGGAGGCGCGGGAGCAGACGCTGTTCCGGTCCACCCAGTTCGGGGATGACCAGGACCGGCCCGTGCAGAAATCGGACGGCTCATGGACCTACTTTGCGCCGGATATTGCCTATCATTTCAACAAGGTGCAACGCGGCTTTGATGAGCTGATCAACATCTTCGGCGCGGACCATTCGGGCTATGTCAAGCGGTTGAAGGCCGTTGTCAGCGCTCTGTCCGAAAACCGGGTCACGCTGGACATCAAGCTGATCCAGTTGGTCAAGCTTCTGAAGGGCGGGCAGATCGTCAAGATGTCCAAGCGCGCGGGGACCTTCGTCACCCTGCGCGACCTGATCGACGAGGTCGGGCCGGATGTCGTCCGCTTTGTCATGCTGACGCGGAAGAACGACGTGGCGCTTGACTTCGACTTCGACAAGGTGACCGAACAGTCCAAGGACAACCCGGTCTTCTACGTGCAATACGCCAATGCGCGGGTGAACAGCATCCTGCGCAAGGCGCGGGACGCCGGGCTTGATGTGAGCGATGCCTCGCTTTCGCAGGCGCATCTGTCGCATCTTGGCCATGAGGCCGAACTTGAGGTCATCCGCAAGCTGGGCGAATGGCCGCGGTTGGTGGAAATCGCCGCCAAGGGGCACGAGCCGCACCGGGTGGCGTTTTACCTTTATGAGCTCGCCTCGGACTTCCACGGGTTGTGGAACCGGGGCAATGATGACGACAGCTTGCGGTTCATCCAGGGGGATACCGCAATTTCTGCGGCAAAAATCGCCCTTGTGCGGGCCGTGGGCGTTGTCATTTGCTCAGGCCTTGGTATCCTTGGCGTCACTCCGGTCGAGGAAATGCGCTGACAAACAGCGACCCGCCGGCGTGAGGCGTGAGGGCAGGGGTGGATCAACCGCCTCGCCAAGCAGGGGCAGCACATGGCGGACGCGGATTATGACTTCGGCGGCGGCTTCTCATCTGAAAGCCCTGCGCCGCGATTTGGCGCCAAGGATGCTGCGGCTGCGGCCCGGGTGCAACGCACAGTCAACATTGCAGGCGCAGTGACCTCCTTGGCCCTGATCCTGGGGCTTGGGGTCTGGGGCTACAAGCTTGCGGTCCGTGACGTGAACGGCGTGCCGGTCATCCAGGCGATGGACGGACCAATGCGAATATCGCCCGTCGATCCAGGCGGCGAGATCGCCGATCACCAGGGGCTGGCGGTCAATGATGTGGCCGAAGCCGGAATTGCCACGCCGATGCCGGAAAAGCTGGTGCTGGCGCCGCGCCCGACCGACCTTGCGCCCGAGGACACCTCGGGTCTGGGCATGGCGACGATGCCGGGGTTGTCCGAGGCGTCGGCCCCGACCGATCTTCTGACCGGAAATGCCGATCTGGCGCTGGCCGCCACGCCGCCGGTCGAAAGCGCCGATCCGACCGAAGTGGCGGTGGATGCAGCCCTTGCCGAGGCGTTGGGGGAAATCCCCGACGCGGCGGTGGCCGAGCCGGTCGTGGCACTAGCCCCCGATCCGACGCTGGAACCCGCGCCGGAGGGGGCGATCCTGACTTCGGTCCGGCCAAAG
>JBGSVS010000342.1:0-6043 GCA_041752895.1 Tabrizicola sp. | reverse complement strand
CCTGCGGGCCTGGGCGGCAGGCGCGGCCCTGCCATGGAGCGCCGCCTCGCTTCTGCGCATCTGGCAACGCGCCCTGCACGACACCGGCTGTCCGAAGCAGGCCCTTGCCCGTCTGACCCTGGCCGAGGCCAAGACCCTCACCCGGGATGCGGCTGTGGTCTGGGGGCAGGCCTACCCACCTGGCGACCTCTCGGACCGTCGCTGACGGTTATCATCGATCCTGGCAATTGAGAGACCCAGCTTCAGTGATCGACCCACCGGATGGCTTGCCCTTTGCCAAATACTCTCTGGGGGTTCGGGGGGCGAAGCGCCCCCACGCCCGAGGAGGAGGCGCAGCCCGACGACGAGACAAAAGGCCTTCGCGCGTCAGCGCTCAATCTGAAAACCGCCCCGACCCACGCGAAATCCAGATGTTAAGAATCCCCTAACGCCCGCGACCAACCCCTTGATTCCACGGAACCATCAGAGTTTGTCCACCGTGGACACTACCCCGCCTTCACCCGCAGCCGCCAGGCATGCAGCAGGGGTTCCGTATACCCCGAAGGCTGCTCCCGCCCCTTCAGGACCAGATCGCAAGCCGCCTGAAACGCCGCCCCCTGAAAGGCCGGCGCCATCGGCCGATACAGGGGATCACCCTGGTTCTGCCGGTCCACCACGGCGGCCATCTTCCGCATCGCCTCCATCACCTCGGCCTCGCTGACCACCCCATGATGCAGCCAGTTCGCCAGCGCCTGCGCTGAGATCCGGCAGGTCGCGCGGTCCTCCATCAGCCCCACATCATTCACGTCCGGCACCTTGGAACAGCCCACCCCCTGGTCGATCCAGCGCACCACATAGCCCAGGATTCCCTGCGCGTTGTTCTCGACCTCCCGCACGACCTGAGCCCGGGTCCAGGCCTGAAAGCTCGCCAGCGGGATATCGAGGATCCCGTCCACATGCGCCCTGCGGCCCCCCTTCGCTAGCCGCTCCTGCACCGCAAGCACGTCGACCTTGTGGTAGTGCGGGGCATGCAAGGTCGCTGCCGTCGGAGACGGAACCCAGGCCGTATTCGCCCCCGCGCGGGGATGGGCGATCTTCTCGTCCAGCATCGCCGCCATCAGGTCGGGCATCGCCCACATCCCCTTGCCGATCTGGGCGCGGCCCGACAACCCGCACTCCAGCCCGATATCGACGTTCAGGTTCTCATAGGCCGTGATCCAGGACTTCCGCTTGATGAAGTCCTTCCGACTGAACGCCCCCGCCTCCATCGAGGTGTGGATCTCGTCCCCGGTCCGGTCGAGGAAACCGGTGTTGATGAAGGCAACCCGCCCCTTCGCCGCCCGGATGCATTCCTTGAGGTTCACGGAAGTCCGCCGCTCCTCATCCATAATCCCCAGCTTCACCGTGTTCGCAGGCAGCCCCAGCACCTCCTCGACCCGCGCCATCACCGCGTCGGCAAAGGCCACTTCCTCGGGCCCGTGCATCTTCGGCTTCACCACATAGACCGACCGCAGGACCGAGTTCCGCAGCCCCTCGGCCTTCTTCAGGTCATGCAGCGCGATGCTCACCGTCACCATCGCGTCCATCAGACCTTCAGGCACCTCCGACCCGTCCGGCAGCAGGATCGCCGGGTTGGTCATCAGGTGGCCGACGTTCCGGATCCACATCAGCGCCCGACCCTTCAGAGTGAAGGGGCTGCCGTTCGGGTCCAGATACTCGCGGTCCGCCGCCAGCCGCCGCTCCACTGTCCGGCCGCCCTTCTGGAACGCCTCGGACAGGGTGCCCTGCATCAGCCCCAGCCAATTCCGGTAAGCCCTGACCTTGTCCTCGGCGTCGACACAGGCGACCGAATCTTCGCAGTCCATGATCGCCGTCAGCCCGCTTTCCAGCTGCACATCAGCCAGCAGCGCCTGATCGCGCGAGCCGATGAAATGTGCACGGTCGAAGACCAGCTCGACATGCAGCCCGTTGTTGCGCAGAAGAATCGCATCCGGAGCCTTCGGATTGCCCCGGTAGCCCGCAAACTTCGACGGGTCGACCAGCGGCAGGTCGTCGACCATCAGCGCTCCGTCCCTGACCACATAGCGCCGCACGTCGGCGTGGCTGGTTCCGGCAATCGGAAACGCCTCATCCAGAAACACCCGCGACCGGGCGATCACCCGCGCGCCGCGACCCCGCTCATACCCGCCCGATGGCGGAGCCGAGCCCATCGCGTCGGTGCCGTAGAGGCAATCATAAAGGCTCCCCCAGCGCGCATTCGCCGCGTTCAGCGCGTAGCGGGCGTTCGTCACCGGCACCACCAACTGCGGGCCGGGGACCTTGGCGACCTCGGGGTCCACGTTCGTCGTCTCGATCGTAAAGGCCGGGCCTTCGGGAAGCAGGTAACCGATCTCGGCAAGAAACGCCTTGTAGGCCGCGTGATCATGCGGCTGGCCACGCCGCGCGATGTGCCAGGCGTCGATCCTGGCCTGCAGGTCATCGCGCCGGGCCAGCAGCGCCCGGTTCTGCGGCGCGAAGTCGGCCAGCATCCCCGCCAGCCCCGACCAGAAGGTCCCGGCCTCGATGCCTGTTCCTGGCAGCGCCTCGTCCTCGACAAAGCGGGCCAGCACCGCATCCACCTTCAGCCCGGCACGATCCAGACGCTCGGTCATCTCTGTCCCCCATGCGCCCCGTAGGGCTTTGTATGCTGTCGCACACAATAGGGCAGGGAGCGGACCGGGGCAAAGAAAAGCCGACCTGCAATTTCAAACGGGGCCGAATATCACTTGTCGTGAAAACCGGAAGATGAGAAACTTTGCCAACTGGCTAAGTTTCTTCTTTCCTGTGTCCACGAAGGGTGTATAGTTAGCGATATGGCTAAGAATTATCCCCAGCTCGACCTCCTGTTCCACGCGCTGTCGGACCCGACCCGGCGCATGATGCTGAACCGATTGGCCAAGGGCCCGGCGCCGGTTTCGGAACTTGCCGGGCCTTCGGGGTTTAAGCTTCCGACGATCCTGCGGCACCTGTCGGTGCTGGAGGACGCCGGGCTTGTTGCCACCCAAAAGGACGGCCGCGTGCGGTCCTGCGCCTTCCAGCCTGCGGCCATACGACCGATGACCGACTGGCTGGAAGAGCAGCGCAAGCTTTGGGAAGGGCGGCTGGATCGGCTTGACGACTATGTGACCAAACTCATGAAGGAGCGCGAAAAATGACCACGACCCCGGACCTGGACCCCGCAAACGATCTTAGCTTCACTCGGGCCTTGGCGGTGCCGCGTGCGCTGGTCTGGGAATGCTGGACCGACCCGAAGCACATTCCGCATTTCTTCGTGCCCAAGCCGCACAAGGTGACGGCCTGCGACATCGATCTGCGGGTCGGCGGACGCTTCAACACGACATTCGACGTCGAGGGCAACGTGATGGAAAACCACGGCGTCTACCTGGAGGTCGTTCCACAGGAGAAGCTCGTCTTCACGGATGCCTACACCGAAGGCTGGAAGCCTGCGCCAGAGCCGTTCATGACGGCGATCCTGCGTCTGTCGGATGCGCCAGGCGGTGGCACGACCTATACCGCCATCGCCCGGCACCGGAACCCCGACACCCGCAAGGCGCACGAAGACATGGGCTTCTTCGACGGCTGGGGCACCGTGGTCACCCAACTGGAAGACTATGCCAAAGGCCTGATGAAATGAGCCGCGACCTGACGTCGGACCGGTTTGCGACCCTGACCTTTAACCGCAAGGTCGCGGCCCCGGTTGCGACCCTTTACGCGGCCTGGACCTCTCCCGCAGCCCGCGCCGTCTGGGCCTCGCCCGCGCCGGGTGTCGAGGTTGCGTTTCTGGAGGCGGACAGCAGGGTCGGGGGGCGCGAGGTCTTGCTTTGCAAGGTCGCGGGGCAGCCCGACATCCGGGTCGAGGCGGGGTGGCTTGACCTTGTCCCTTCCGCGCGCAGCGTCGGGTATGAGGTCGTCTCGCAGTCGGGCGCGCGGCAGTCGGCGGCGCTGGTGACTGCGGACTTCGCGGGCGATGCAGAGGCAAGCCGCATCACGGTGACCGTGCAACTGGCCTCCTTGGCCGAGGATATGGCCCAAGGCTACCGGCAGGGCTTTACTGCGGGGATGGAAAATCTTGCCGGGGTGGCGGAACGGACCATGCTGCTGCAGCGGGTCATCAAGGCCCCGGTCGCGGTGGTCTGGGGCGCCTGGATGAACGCCGAGTCCTTGCCGAAATGGTGGGGGCCGGATGGGTTTTCCTGCAGCACCTCCCGCATTGACCTGCGGGCGGGGGGCGAATGGGTCTTCGACATGATCGGGCCTGACGGAACGGTCTTCCCGAACCACCACAAATACGGCGCGGTGATCCCGGAAGTGCGGCTCGACTACACGCTCCATTGGGGCGAGAACGGGCCGAAACATGCCGACGCCTGGGCGATGTTCGAAGATCGGGGCGGTGCGACGCAGGTGACCCTCGGCATGGTGATGGCCACCGCCAAGGAATACCAGGACGCCAAGGGGTTTGGCGCGATTGAGCTTGGTCTTCAGACCCTCGGCAAGCTCGCGCGCGCTGTCGGAGCCGACTAGGTCAGTTCGTCGGCGCCCCGCCTTCGGCCTTGCGACGGGCGACGAAGGCCTCCAGCGCCTCGCGGATGCCGGGGTCGAGCGGTGGCTCTTCGTAGGTGGACAAAAGATCCTTCCAGATCCGGTTCGCCCGCTGAGGGGCCTCCTCCGACCCCCGCGCCTGCCAGGTCGGATAGTTGTCCCAGTTCGACAGCATCGGCGGATGAAAAGCCGTTTCATAGAGCGCCATGGTCTGGGCCGTGCCGAAGAAATGTCCGCCCACCCCGGCCTCGGCGATGGCGTCCAGCGACAGGGCTTCCTCGGTCACCGAGATCGGCCGGAAATAGGCCTGCATCATCCCCAGAAGTTCGGCGTCGAGGATCAGTTTCTCGAAGCCCGCGGTCAGCCCACCATGCATCCACCCCGCCCCGTGGATCACCAGATGCGCCCCGCCCATCAGGCAGCCCCAAAGCGACATCATCGACTCGTAGGCCGCCTGCGCGTCCAGCGCATTCGCCGCCGTGGTGTTCGACGACCGGAACGGAACGCCAATCCGCCGCGCCAGTTGACCCGAGGCCTGCGCGGCCTTGGCATATTCCGGCGTCCCGAAGGCGGGCGCTCCAGTCTTCATGTCGACGTTACTGGTGAACCCGCCATACATCACCGGCACCCCGGGCCGCACGATCTGGGTCAGCGCCACGCCGAAGATCGCCTCGGCGTGCTGCAGGACCAGCGCGCCCGCCAAAGACACTGGCGCCATCGCCCCCGCCAGCGTGAAGGGTGTCACGATGGCGACCTGACCGTGTTCCGCCAGCGCGATCAGCCCGTGACCCATCGGGTCGTCCAGCTGACGGGGCGAGTTGGTGTTGATGACCCCCATCATCATCGGCTGGCGGGCCAGATCGTCCAGCGACCAGCCCATCAGGATCGCGGCCATCTCGATCCCGTCCATCGTCCGTTCGGTCCCCAGCGCGTTCAGCTGCCAGCTTTTGTCCAATAGCGTGCATTGCGACAGGTAAAGGTCCAGATGCCGGGTTGCGGCGGGCAGGTCCATCGGTTCCAGCGGTCCGCCGGATTCCTGCTGGATGACGTTCAGGCTTTGGCAAAGCCGCAGGAAATCCTGCATGTCCTGCAGGGTGCCGTCCCGGCGGCCGCGGTCAAGGTCCATCACATAGGCCGGGCCGCCGACGGAGGCGAAGACCATGTCATTGCCACCAAAGCGCAGGTCCTTTGCCCGGTTCCGCGCGGCGATGCGGAAGCTGCGGGGGACAGTGGCCAGCAGCGCTTCGATCAGGCCGGGATCGGGGTAGACCATCTGACCCTCGACCCGCGCTCCGGCACGGCGGAAGTGATCAAGCGCGGTCCCGTTCAGCACCCGCATCCCCTGTTCGGCCAGTAGCCGCAGGGCAGCCTGATGGATCGCCTCCACCTGATCCTCGCTGATCACCCGGATCGGATCGTAGGCGCGCGGCACCTGACCGAAGGGCGGCTGCGGGATGGCGTTCGGGCTGCGGTGGGGCTGGGCTAT
>JBGSVS010000341.1:0-2837 GCA_041752895.1 Tabrizicola sp. | reverse complement strand
GGCGGCAGCTTCGCCCCGCGCCGCGACGCGCGCTAGCAACCGCGGGCGGGCTGATCCGTCAGCCCGCCTCTTCTTCCAGGTTCAGCTTCATCTCCAAAAGCACCTGCTGAATCGCCAGCGTCTCACGCAGCAGACGCTTGGCCTCGTTCGCGGAAATCTTCCCGTCGCCGATGGCCTGATTGTATTCGCCCATCAGCATCCCGAACCTTTGCGCCAGCGCCACGACGTCCTGGTTGACCCCCGACGAGGTCGCGTTCCGCTTTTCGCCATCGTAGGACATCGTAATGCCCCGCAGGTCGGCCAGCGCGGCCGTGACATGGGGAAACCGGCTCGCCTCCTCAAGTGCGGCTACCACGTCGATCGGCATGAACCGGTCGTCGTGTTCGTCACTGTCCGAATAATAGCGGCCAAGCGTCGCCTTCGACTTGCCGGTGATCTCGCAGGCGGCCTCGATACCCACATCCTTGACCAGGGCTTCGGAGTGTTTCTTCAGGTAGGACGCAATCGACATCGGATACTCCAGCCCCCGAACCAATCCCGAGGGGAAACGCAGTGCATTTTTCCCATTAATCGGACGGGAACTCTTTGTCATTTACAAACGTGTTCCGGGCAGACCGGAACGTGTAGCGAGTGGTCCGATGTCCCCAGCATCGGAAAGGGGTGGGGCCCGTCGCAGCAGGCCGGAAACGGACTGACGGCGGTGCCGATAAACGCGGCGGGCCCGTGTTCTGTAACGAGTGTGCGGCGTGTTGCCGCGTGTGTGTCGCGGGTCCGCAAAAGCCCGCCCCGTGAGTGGTGGCCTTGGTCAGCCGGGTAGCGTCTGCAAGCCAGCGGCTTGCAGCGCAGCCCGGTCATCGGCTAGGGCATAGTGCATGGCCAAGCTCTACTTCCACTTCTCGACAATGAACGCGGGGAAATCGACCCTGCTGCTGCAAGCCTCGCACAACTACCGCGAAGGCGGGATGCAGACCTATCTCATCACCGCGCGGCTGGATCATCGCGCCGGCCGCGGCCGCATCGCCAGCCGGATCGGGATCGGCGAAGCGGCCGATACCTTCTCGCCGGGCGAGGACCTCTTTGAAAAGCTGAAGGCGCGCTTTGCCGCCAGCCCCGTCGCCTGCGTGTTCATCGACGAGGCGCAGTTCCTGTCCAAGGACCAGGTCTGGCAACTTGCGCGCGCCGTGGACGACCTGGGTGTGCCCGTCATGTGCTACGGGTTGCGCGTCGACTTCCAGGGCAACCTCTTTCCCGGCTCGGCAGCCCTTCTGGCCTGGGCGGACGAGATGCGCGAGGTTCGCACGATCTGCCACTGCGGCAAGAAGGCCGCCATGGTCGTCCGAAAGGGTCCGGATGGGAAGGCTCTCAAGGACGGCGAGCAGGTGATGATCGGCGGGAACGAGACCTACGTCAGCCTTTGCCGCCGTCACTGGCGTGAGGCGGTGGGCGACTGAGCCCCCCCATCGACCTTGGCAGGGCGCGAGATCATCACCCCCGCCACCACGATCAGCGCCATCCCGGCGATGGCGATCCCGGTCAGGCGTTCCCCCCACAGGATCAGCCCCCAGGCAGCCGAGGCTGGCAGGATCACGTATTCGAAGACCGAGACCTGTGAGGCCTCGGCAATCTGGTAGGCCCTGACCATCAAGCCCACCCCCAGCAGCGACCCGGCCGCCTGCACGAAGGTCCACCACAGGAACTCACCCGTCGGCCAGACCGGTCCGCGCTGCAGGAAACCCTCGGCCCCTTCGGGCACCTCCAGCGGGAAGGCCCAGAGGACGGCCATCCCGGCCAGACCGATCACGCCCAGCATCCCGAAGAACCCGGCAACCACCGTCTCGGCGCTTTCGCCCTCGCACCAGGCGCGGGTGGCGATGTTGCCCATCGCGTAAAGCGCGCCCGCAATGATCGGCAGCAGTGCGGCAAAGGTCGCGCCCGACATCGCCTCGGGGCCAAGCACCAGGACGACGCCCAGAAAGCCCACGATAACGGCCAGGACCTGTAGCCCGTGGATCGTCTGGCCATAGAGGAACCGCTGGATCAGAAGGACAAAGATCGGCGCGGTGAACAGACCTGCTGCAACCTGCGCGACCGGCAGGAAGGCAAGCGCGCCGAAGTAGATCACCATCGCCGCCCCATGGATCGCCGACCGCGCCAGCACGGCCCGCGGCCGTTTCGGGCGCAGCCGCAGACCCAACGGCACCGCCACAAGGGCGAGGATCGCAAAGGCCATGCCCGTGCGCGTGGCATGGAACTGCCAAAGCCCGGCATCCCGCGCGATGACCCTGACAAAGTTGTCGGTAAAGGCGATGACGCAGGCATAGATCAGCACTGCGCCAAAGGCGGCCAGGGTTCGGTTGTGTGTGTCGCTCATCTGCCCGTCCGGCGTTCCCAGCTCCCTGAATGCCGGGCATCGGCAGGGGAAGCCTGCCCGAACGCGACGCCTTCTCGCAATTCCCGGTCGCCTTCGACCGTCAAGAGATTGTCGCCGCCGCCCGGGGCCGCTAAGCTTCGCCGCAAAACAGGCAGAGACCCACCAGCCGATGACGGCGCTGAAAAAGTATCAACGGCTGGAATGCGGTGGCCTGTGGCGCGAGACGCCGCAGGACCAGCGGCGCGAGGTGCTGGTGCGCTTCGGCGACGCGACGCTTGTCCTGTCCGATCCCAAAAGCGGCACGGCGATCAGTCACTGGTCACTTCCGGCGATCGAGCGGATCAACAAGGGCCAGGAACCTCCGGTCTTTGCCCCAGGGCTTGAGGCCAGCGAAAGCCTGGAACTCAGCGACCCCGACATGATCGCGGCCCTTGGCGCCGTGCGCAGCGCGGTGCAGGCGGCGACC
>JBGSVS010000340.1:0-3284 GCA_041752895.1 Tabrizicola sp. | reverse complement strand
CGCCGGGCTTGCGGCGGCGACTCTGGGCGGCATGGTGGCGGCGGGGCAATTGGCGGGCATCGCGCCGGGGGTGGGGCTTTGGCTTCTTTGGGCGATGCTTGCGCTTCACGCGGTTCTGGTGCTGTTGATCCTTCGCACTCTCATCGGACTGCCGCCTGAGGGACGCGCCGTAAACCCAGGCTTTCACATGATTTTTGTCGGTTTCATTGTTGCCGGCCCGGCAGCGATGGCTTTGGGACAACCCGAGATTGCGCGCGCGCTGATCTATGCAACCCTGCCTCTGGCCCTGGCGGTCTGGGGCGTCAGCCTTGTCCAGCTGACCCGGCGGATTCCGCCTGCGCCGCTGCGGCCTATGCTGGCAATTCACCTGGCCCCGGCGAGCCTTCTGTCAATCACTGCGACCCTGACGGGCCTCGAAACCCTCGGCACGCTGATGGCCTGGCTGGCGTTGATCATCCTTCTTGCCTTGGCTACATCCCTGAAATGGATCACCGTATCCGGGTTTTCACCGCTTTGGGGCGCTTTCACCTTTCCCCTGACTGCAGCGGCCAGCGCGCTGATGCTGCAGGGCGGGGCGCTTGGCTGGGCGGGGCTGGCGGTCCTTGGGGTGGCGCTGGTTACGGTTCCCTGGATCGCGCTGCGCATCTTCCGGATGTGGCCGGGTGGGCGGCTGGCGGCAAAGACCAATGCGGCCGAGGCCTAGATCAGTCCAACCCAGGCCCGGGCAAGGGCAAGCCCATGCGCGTCTGCCTCGGCCCCGCGGGTTGCGGCCAGTTCAGGATGGCGCGCAGCCCAGTAGGGAAGCATCCGGTCAATCACCTCGGGGAAGGTTGCCGACCAGTCGCGCACGACAGAACGGCTGGCCTCGAAGTGGAACTGCGTGCCGTAAGTGGCCCGTCCAATGCGGAAAGCCTGGTTTGCCGCCGTTGGGCTGGCGGCAAGATGGACCGCGCCCGTGGGCAGGGTGAAGGTGTCCGAGTGCCACTGAAAGATCGGAAAGCTGTCGGGGACCGTCGACAGCACCGGATCGGCGCGGCCCGCTTCGGTCAGGGAAACATCGACCCAGCCAAATTCTGGCGCGGTGCCAAGGTGGTTTTCGGCCCCATAGGCGCGGGCAAGAAGCTGGGAGCCGAGGCAGATGCCAAGGACTGGGCGGTCCATCGCAGTGTAGTCGGCCATCAGCCGGGCGAGGGCGGGAAGGTAGGGATGGGTGTGATCGTCGCGCGCCGACTGCTCGCCGCCGAAGACGACCAGCGCATCAGCATCGACGGTGCCGGGAAGGGGCTGGCCCGACCAGGGCTTGTAGAGGTCGATGAGGGCCGCCCGTTCGTGCAGCGCCACACCGACCTGGCCGTGATGGGTGATCCGGGTGTTTTCGACGATGGCAACGCGCATGAGAAGTCCTTGGGTTTCCCGCCAATCTGCACGAGCGTCGGGCCGCGGCAAGAGGCGGATTTGCCCTTGCGCCCGGTCGCCGGCCATGAAAAGGGGAACCGCCAAACGACGCTTGCTCCCGGAGGAACACCGCATGGAGATTCGTGAGGCTCTCACCTTTGATGACGTCCTGCTGGTGCCCGCCGCATCCAGCGTTCTGCCGTCGGATGCAGACACGTCGACCTGGGTCACGCAATCCATTCGGATGAACATCCCGCTTCTGTCGTCCGCGATGGATACTGTGACCGAAGGCCGGATGGCGATTGCCATGGCGCAGGCAGGGGGGATCGGGGTGATCCACCGGAACCTCGACCCCGAAGCGCAGGCGCGGGAAGTGCGGCGGGTGAAGCGGTTCGAGTCCGGGGTGGTCTATCAGCCGATCACGCTGACGCCGGACCAGACCCTGGCCGACACCAAGGTGCTGATGGAGCGCTATTCGATCACCGGCTTTCCGGTCGTAGACGGGCAAGGTCGGGTGTTGGGGATCGTGACCAACCGCGACATGCGGTTTGCATCGGACGACAAGACGCCGGTTTCAGTGATGATGACCAGCGACAATCTGGCAATGCTGCGCGAGCCGGTGGACCGGGCCGAGGCGATTTCCCTCATGAAAGCGCGGCGGATCGAGAAGCTTCTGGTGACGGACGGCAAGGGCAAGCTGACGGGTTTGCTGACCTTGAAGGATACCGAGAAGTCGGTCCTGAACCCACAGGCCTGCAAGGATGAGCTGGGGCGGCTGCGGGTTGCTGCGGCCTCGACCGTTGGCGATGCCGGGTTTGACCGCAGCCAGGCCCTGATCGACGCAGGGGTGGATCTGGTAGTGATCGACACGGCGCATGGACACTCCGAAGGGGTGGCGCGCGCGGTTGAGCGGATCAAGAAGCTTTCGAACCGGGTGCAGGTCATCGCCGGGAACGTGGCCACGGGTGAGGCGACGCGGGCGCTGATCGGGGCGGGGGCGGATGCGGTGAAGGTCGGGATCGGGCCGGGGTCGATCTGCACGACGCGGATCGTCGCGGGCGTGGGCGTGCCACAACTGACCGCGATCATGGATTCTGCCCGCGCGGCGGGCGACGTCCCGGTGATCGCCGACGGCGGCATCAAGTATTCCGGCGATTTCGCCAAGGCGATCGCGGCCGGGGCGTCCTGTGCGATGGTGGGTTCGGCCATTGCAGGGACGGACGAATCCCCCGGTGAGGTGATCCTGTGGCAGGGCCGGTCCTTCAAGGCCTATCGCGGGATGGGCTCGCTGGGTGCGATGGCACGGGGCTCGGCGGACCGCTATTTCCAGAAGGATGCCGCCAGCGACAAGCTGGTGCCGGAAGGGATCGAGGGGCAGGTGCCCTACAAAGGCTCGGCTGCGGCGGTGATCCACCAGATGGTCGGGGGCCTGCGCGCCGCGATGGGCTATACCGGCTGCGCCACCGTGGCCGAGATGCGGACCCGCTGCCAGTTCGTACGGATCACCGGGGCGGGGCTGAAGGAAAGCCACGTCCATGACGTCCAGATCACGCGGGAAAGCCCGAACTACCGGGTTGGCTGAGTGACGCCAATGTTCATTGGGTCATGGTGATGACGCCTGTGTTCATGGGGTCATGGCGATGACGCCCGGAGCTCGTCTTTCGGCTGCGATTGCCGTGCTGGACCGGGTACTTGCCGGAGAGCCAGCCGAGAAGGCGCTGACCAACTGGGGCCGGGCCAGCCGGTTTGCCGGGTCCGGTGACCGCGCTGCCGTCCGCGATCTGGTCTTCGATACGCTTCGGCAGCGCACATCGGCGGCAGCACTTGGTGGGGGGCTGACGGGCCGGGGTCTGGTTCTGGGTCTGGCGCGGGCTACGGGGCAGGAGGCG
>JBGSVS010000339.1:0-8450 GCA_041752895.1 Tabrizicola sp. | reverse complement strand
CCGCACCGCGCGCCGCGTCCCGCCGCCGAGCGTGAGCCGATGATCGCGGCGGCCGAGATCAACATGACGCTGTCGGAAATCCACTACGAGCTGAACAAGGTGCCATTTTCCCTGGCCGAGGTGCTGCGTGGGGTGAACCTTGCGCGCAATGGCGGGGGCGACAGCACGTCGCTGGCCAAGATCTACATGGGCATGGCGCTGATCTCGCGCGCCTTGCCGAAGGCGCTGGATGGCAACGATCTGCAGGCAAAGTCCATTGCGATGGCCGAACGTCTGGCCGACCTGCCCACGATTTCCTGGGTCTACATGGCGTCCGGCGTGTTCGAGATGGGCAAGTGCGGCTGGCAGACCGGCGAGACGCATTTCCGCCGCTCGATGCAGGTGGCCGACCAGTGTGGTGAGCGGAAGAACTGGGAAACCTCGATGTCGTCCTTGGGCAACCTCAAGCGCGTCGAGGGGTTGTTCGATGAGGCCAAGGCCTGCAGCGACGCGACGCTTGCCGCCGCGCGGGACCGCGATATCAGCCATTCGATTGCCTGGTCACACAATGGCCGGTTGCGCGACCTGATGTGCCTGAACCGGCTGGAGGAGGCGCAAGAGGATTGCCGCATTCTGCACGGTATCCTGAACGACCCGAAGAAAAAGGGCGACACCAACGACAACTCCAACGTCGTGGATGGCTATGCGCGCTGCCTGTTGGGGCTGTTGGAGGGTGAGGTTGCAGGGGCGCGGGCCGGTCTGGACGCTGCCATTGCCGTCGTGCGGGGCATGAGCCGCCCGCAGGTCTACATGGTGCAGAACGTCAGCTTCCTGTGCGATGCGGTCTGGAACCTGTGGCGGCGGACCGGCGACGCATCCCTGCTGGCACACAGCGCTGTGGTCGCCAAGTACGGCGCGCGGATGGCGAAGCAATACCGGGCGGGCACGCCTTCGGCTGAACTCGCCGCCGGAGATGCGGCCTGGTATCGCGGCAAGCGGGCGTTGGCGGCCAAGCACTGGCAGACATCGGCCGACGCCGCAGGCGAACGGGGCATGCTTTACAATCAAGCGCAGGCGCTGTTCCGGCTGGACGAAGCCTGCGGCCTGCCTGCGGACCAAAGCGGCCAAAGCTGGCAGGACCGGCTGGCAAGGCTTGGGATCGAGCGGCCCCGGATATGGTCGCTGGACGCTGCGTAAGGCCTAAAGCTCGGCGTCGCTGAGAAGGCGGGTCGTGGTCAGAAGCCGCTTTGCCAGAACCGAGGCGAGGTTCCGGTGGAAATGGGCAGCTGCGATGGGATTGTCACGCTCCATCAGGGCAAGTGCAGCCGTATCAATGCAGATGACCGTGCTGGCGGTTTCTGCCGTCAGCTTGGCTGTGCGACCGACCCCGGCGTAATAGGCGATCTCACCGACGATGGCACCGGGAAGAAAGCGGCTGACGATATGGCTTTCCTGGTTGCGATCCGTCACCGTCGCGCGCAGCCGGCCTGCCCGCAGGAAAACCAGATGGTCGCTTTGCGTGCCCTGGGTCAGAAGTTCTTCACCCGCCGCCAATTCAACTGGTCTGCCGTATTCCTGCATGAGCGCCGCTGTCTCGGCCCCAAGCACCAGGTCTTCCTCATGACCCTGAACGGCCCGATGCTCTTGCAACAAGGCCTCTTCGGTCGCAAGCATCACATCGTCCAGACTGCCCCCAAGCTGGAAATGCTGGCCGCCCTTTCGGTTGCGCTGCCCGAACCTTGCGGCAAGTTCGGGCGAAAGACCGGTCACGATCATCTGGATGCCGGTCTTCCCGCAACTGCGGCCCAACCTCTCGAAAGCGGACCAGGCCGACATGTCCAGCCCCACCACCCGTTTCAGATCGATGATCGCGAACCGGTAAGCCGGTCCTGCCTCAAGTCGCGCTTGCTGCCGGTCCACCAACCTGCTGGCCGACCCAAAGAACAGGAACCCCTCCAACCGGCTGACGCTGACGCAAGCGCCGACCTCGGCAAGGAGCGCACGGTCACCGGGCGACCGTTCGACCCGCGCGTGAAAATTGGCGCCGTTGGTGGTGATCTGGGTCGAGTCCACCCGCGAATAGGCGATGACGAACAGAAGTGCTGCCACCGCAACCCCAAAACCGACGGCGACCATGAAGCCGAAGACCAGGGCGATGATCGGCATCGCAACCACAATCGCCAGTTCTACGCGCGGCATCATCATGCCATGGTCGTAGTAGGCGGTGAGCAGGAGGTCGAAGCCGAGGAAGAACACGACCGCCGCAAACAGCCCGATCGGCAGGTAGGACAGCACGTCCGCCCCGAAGAACAGCACGATCACCATCGTCGCGGCCAATCCAAAGCCCGCCGCAGCGCCTGCAAGCCCGAAGCGCCGCGCCAGAAGCGTTTCGGACAGGATATGATATCCCCCCAGACCGCCCATCAGCCCCGCCGCGATATTGGCGAGGCCGACGCCCTTCAGCTCACGCTCGAAGTCGATTTCGCGTTCGATGGCAAGTTCCAGACCTGATGCGTTCAGAAGCATCCCCAGCATCGACACGCCGATGATGGTTGCGATCACCGGCGTCTGGGCAAGAAGGGCAGACCATTCGACATTCTGCAAGAGGGCAGGGTTGATCCCGTCAAGGAAGGAGCCGCCCTGGAACGGGCCAAGCAGGAGGCCGATCTCGCGCATGGCGGCGAAGTCCAGCCCCAGAATTCCCATCACGATAAAGAACCCGGCCAGCGTCAGAGAAAGCAAAAGCGGGATGGCAAGCCCGCTGCTGGAAAGCCGCGAGACGGCGACGATGACCAGAGAAACGGCAAGCCACGGTAACCACAAAGGCCACAAGGACATGAGGTCGGCCAAGCCCGCGCCTGGCACCACCATCCCGAACGCGCCGCGCACCAGGAGAACCCCCGAAGCGGCCAGAAAGCCGCTGACGACGGGAAACGGGACAAAGCGCACCAGATAGCCGAGTTTCAGCACGCCCATCGCATAGGCGGCCAGCCCGGTGGAAATCGCCGTTACCCCAACAAGCGCGACAACGGTCGAGAAGGCAGCTTCGGCGCTGATCGCAGGTTGCGCCGCAATCGCCCCGGCGGCCAGCGACAAGAGGATCGTGCTGACATCCTGCGGCTGGATCAATGTGCCGCGATAGGACAGGGTCAGGGGCCCCACCACCGCCATGATCGCAGCACCGATCAGCGTCAGCCCGATCCCCTGGCTGAGAAAGGGTGCGAGGGGGCCGGTGTAGATCATCGCCGCCAGCGAGAGCGCAAAGGTGACAGCCATTGCCCCCAGGATAGCTGCTGCGAAAAGTGCGCGAAAAAAGTCGGTGAAACCAGGACCCCCGAGGGCGGAATTACTGTCTGAGCTATTCAAGCAAGCGATCCTTTTTTGACAATAACAGGAGGCACTTCTGGCCAAATTGCAAGCATGAGAGCAGAAGGGCGATGAAGGCCATTTTCCAGACGCTGCCCATGTGCGACAGGTTTGCAAGACAGCCTGTGCCCGCGCCGACGCAAGGGGTGCACGCGACGGGGCGCTTGAATTCCTGCCGGCAAACCCGTATCTCCCACAGCGACCCTAAAGCCGGAATCCCCATGTCGACCACGAACCCCCTGCAGTTTCTTCAGCAAGTGCGCGCGGAAGTCGCCAAGGTGGTCTGGCCCACCCGGCGCGAGGTTCTGCTTACGACGCTGATGGTCTTCATCCTTTCTGCCCTTGCCGCGACCTTCTTCAGCCTGGTCGATCTCGGCATCCGCACGGCGCTGACCTATATCATCGGCGCCTGAATTCGGACGGGCCCGGGCTTTCCCTCTTGAATTGGGGTCGTCCAGGGGATAGACCCCGCGGCAACCAAAGGGACACCGGCGCGCATCGATTCGGGGTGCGCGCTGTTTTTTGTTCCGGGACATGACGAAAAGGGCCGAATGGCCCGGGCAGCAAGGATTGAGGCAGATGGCGAAGCGCTGGTATTCGGTGAGCGTTCTCTCGAATTTCGAGAAGAAGGTTGCCGAGCAGATCAAGACCGCCGTCGCCGATGCCGGGCTTGAGGAAGAGATCGACGAAGTGCTGGTCCCGACCGAAGAGGTCATCGAGGTCCGGCGCGGCAAGAAGGTCACCTCTGAACGCCGCTTCATGCCGGGCTATGTGCTTGTGCACATGGAAATGACGAACCGCGGGTATCACATCATCTCGTCGATCAACCGCGTCACCGGGTTCCTGGGTCCCCAGGGCAAGCCGATGCCGATGCGGGACGCCGAAGTGAACGCGATCCTGAACCGCGTCGAAGAAGGTCTGGAAGCCCCGCGCAACCTGATCCGCTTTGACATCGGCGAGACGGTGCAGGTTACCGACGGCCCGTTCGAAGGCTTTTCGGGCATGGTCGAGGATGTGGACGAGGCGCACAGCCGCCTGAAGGTCACCGTGTCGATCTTCGGCCGGGCGACGCCCGTTGAACTGGAATTCACTCAGGTCTCGAAAGGGAACTGAGGAACTTGTGGGAGGCGAGCGCGCACCGAAATGGGCGTGACGGACCGAACCACTAAACCGCACCAACCCAATTCCGGGCGGGCGCAGTGACAAAGGAGAGGCCAGATGGCCAAGAAGATTATCGGCAGCCTCAAGCTGCAAGTGAAGGCCCAGCAGGCCAACCCGTCGCCGCCAGTCGGCCCGGCCCTGGGTCAGCGCGGTCTGAACATCATGGCCTTCGTGAAGGAATTCAACGCGAAGACCGCCGAAATTCCGCCGGGCACCCCGGTTCCGACGATCATCACCTACTACCAGGACAAGTCGTTCAGCCTGGAGCTGAAAAGCCCGCCGGCCTCGTTCCTGGTCAAGCAGGCCGCCGGTCTGCCCCCGGTGGGCAAGCGGTCGCGTGCCAAGGGCTCGATGAAGCCGGGCCGCGAAGTTGCGGGCTCGATCACCACGGCGCAGCTGCGCAAGATCGCCGAGACCAAGATGAAGGACCTGAATGCCAATTCCGTGGAAGCTGCGATGCAGACGATCCTCGGCGCGGCCAAGTCCTGCGGCATCGAAGTGAAGGGCTGAGCACCATGGCAAAGATTGCAAAACGCGTCGCCAAGGCGAACGAAGCCTTCGCTGGCAAATCCAACATGACGGTCGAAGATGCGGTGAAACTGGTGAAGTCGGCGGCCTCGGCCAAGTTCGACGAAACGGTTGAAATCGCGATGAACCTGGGCGTCGACCCGCGTCACGCCGACCAGATGGTCCGTGGCGTCGTGGCCCTGCCGAACGGCACAGGCAAGACCGTTCGCGTCGCCGTCTTCGCCCGTGGTGCCAAGGCTGACGAAGCCAAGGCCGCTGGTGCGGACATCGTGGGCGCCGAAGACCTGATGGAGACGATCCAGCAGGGCAAGATCGAGTTCGACCGTTGCATCGCGACCCCGGACCTGATGCCGCTGGTCGGCCGTCTGGGCAAGATCCTCGGGCCGCGCAACCTGATGCCGAACCCGAAGGTCGGCACCGTGACGATGGACGTGAAAACGGCCGTCGAGGGTGCCAAGGGCGGTGAGGTCCAGTTCAAGGTCGAAAAGGCCGGCGTGATCCACGCAGGCGTCGGCAAGGTCTCTTTCGACGAGGCCAAGCTGGCCCAGAACATCCGCGCCTTCGTCGACGCGGTGTCGAAGGCCCGTCCGACCGGCGCCAAGGGCACCTACCTGAAGAAGGTTTCGGTGTCTTCGACCATGGGCCCGGGCGTGTCGGTCGACATTTCGTCGGCAACCCAGGCGTAAGAGAGTCCCGGGAAACCGGGTGACTACCCGGGCCGCTTCAGGCCCGGTTCTGTCCGAGACGGTGGGTGGTGCGCAAACGCCATAAATCCTGCCTGAGATGGGGAACGAGATTGAAGGCACCCTTCGCGGTGGTCTTGGCCTCGGGAACCGTTACGGACCCGACGCCCCTTACAAGGGGCAAACATGAGCCGGGGGGAAACCCCCAACCTTGGAGTGAAACTGTGGATAGAGCCCAGAAAGAGAAAGTGGTCGATGAACTCGGCCAGATCTTCGAAAGCTCTGGCGTTGTGGTGGTTGCCCACTACACCGGGATGACGGTTGCACAGATGCAGGACCTGCGCGCGAAGCTTCGCGACGTGGGTGGGTCCGTTCGCGTTGCCAAGAACACGCTCGCCAAGATCGCCCTTGAAGGGAAGCCCGCTGCAAAGATGGGTGACCTCCTCACGGGCATGACTGTGCTGTCCTTTTCGGAAGACCCCGTGGCTGCGGCCAAGGTCTGCGATGCCTACGCCAAGACGAACGACAAGTTCGTCATCATCGGCGGGGCAATGGGCGACACGGTTCTGGACCAGGCCGGTGTCAAGGCCGTGGCTTCCATGCCGTCGCGGGAAGAGCTTATCGCTCAGATCGTGTCGTGCATCGGTTCGCCCGCGTCTGCCATCGCCGGGGCCATTGGTGCGCCTGCTCAAAACATCGCAAGCATTCTGTCTACCATCGAGGAAAGGGCTGCGGCCTGATCTTCGAAACCTGCGTGGGCCTGCCCCACCTCGTTGGAACCCCTCTTTAACGAACGGAACTGAAAATGACCGATCTGAACAAACTGGCTGAAGAGATCGTGGGTCTGACCCTGCTTCAGGCGCAGGAACTGAAAACCATCCTTAAAGACAAGTACGGCATCGAGCCGGCCGCCGGTGGTGCCGTCATGATGGCTGCCGGTCCGGCTGCTGCGGCCGCCGCCCCGGTGGAGGAGCAGACCGAATTCGACGTCGTGCTGCTGGAAGCCGGCCCGAACAAGATCAACGTGATCAAGGAAGTCCGCACCATCACCGGTCTGGGCCTGAAAGAAGCCAAGGACCTCGTCGAGGCTGGCGGCAAGATCAAGGAAGCAATTTCCAAGACCGACGCCGAAGGCCTGAAGAAAAAGCTGGAAGACGCTGGCGCCAAAGTCGAACTGAAGTGATCTTGGTGGGGGCCCTGCGCCCCTGACCACAAAACAGGCTGGGTCCGGGGTAACACCGGGGCCCAGCCACTTGCGTCTTGGAAGGGGCTTTTGCGAAAGCCGCTTCCCAGGCGCGGGACAGGTTCGGGAGCTGCCCTGCGGGACGGGTGGCATGAATTGGACCTGAAACCCCCTGCTTCGCATGCGGTGCGCCCCCGTGGCCCGACGGGACGCGCGCCAGACACGATGAAAGGTGACGATCCCTATGGCGCAAGCTTTTGTAGGCCAGAAACGTATCCGTCGGTACTTCGGCAAAATCCGTGAAGTTCTGGAAATGCCGAACCTGATCGAGGTTCAGAAATCCTCCTACGATCTTTTCCTGCGGTCCGGCGACGGCGACAAGCCCCGTGACGGCGAAGGGATCCAGGGCACCTTCCAGTCGGTGTTCCCGATCAAGGACTTCAACGAAACCGCCGTTCTGGAATTCGTGAAATACGAGCTGGAAAAGCCGAAATACGACGTGGACGAATGCCAGTCCCGCGACATGACCTATGCGGCACCCTTGAAGGTGACGTTGCGCCTCATCGTGTTCGATGTCGACGAAACCACCGGGGCCCGGTCGGTCAAGGACATCAAGGAACAGGACGTCTACATGGGCGACATGCCCCTGATGACCTCGAACGGCACCTTTGTCGTCAATGGCACCGAACGGGTCATCGTGTCCCAGATGCACCGGTCGCCCGGCGTGTTCTTCGACCATGACAAGGGCAAGACGCATTCCTCGGGCAAGCTGTTGTTCGCCTGCCGGATCATTCCCTATCGCGGGTCGTGGCTGGATTTCGAATTCGACGTCGTCCTGACGGACGCCGGCGCGACCAAGATCAACGTGATCAAAGTCGTGCGCGAAATCACCGGTCTGGGCCTGAAAGAAGCCAAGGACCTGACCGAAGCCGGTGGCAAGGTCAAAGAGGCCGTGTCGAAAGCTGACGCCGAAGCTCTGAAGAAGAAATTCGAAGAAGCTGGCGCCAAGGCAGAACTGAAGTAATCGGGCCGGGGGCAACCCCAGTCTGGAACAAGGGCTGGGTCCGAAGCAATTCGGACCCAGCCTGACGCGTCTTGGAAGCGGCTTTCGCGAAAGCCACTCCCCAGGCGCGGTGCGGGTTCGGGAGCTGCCCTGCGGGACGGGTGGCACGAATGGAACCTGTATCCCCTGCTTCGCAAGCGGTGCGCGCCCGTGGCCCGACGGGTGGTGCGCCAGCGAAATGATGAAAGGTGACTTGAAACATGGCGCAAGCTTATGTTGGCCAGAAACGCATCCGCCGATACTTTGGCAAAATCCGTGAAGTCCTGGAGATGCCGAACCTGATCGAGGTTCAGAAATCCTCCTATGACCTGTTCCTGCGGTCCGGCGACAGCGACAAGCCGCTGGACGACGAGGGGATTCAGGGAACCTTCCAGTCGGTCTTCCCGATCAAGGATTTCAATGAAACCGCCGTGCTTGAATTCGTCAAGTACGAGCTGGAAAAGCCGAAATACGACGTGGACGAATGCCAGTCCCGCGACATGACCTA
>JBGSVS010000338.1:0-3269 GCA_041752895.1 Tabrizicola sp. | reverse complement strand
TGCGGGCAACAGGGTCAGGGCGGCGCGGCGGTGCATTGGCGGTCAGTTCCCCCAGAAGCCTGCGACCAGCTTTTCCACCGCGCGGATGTTGCGCGGACCGGGAGTGGCTTCGACGTATTCAAGGACCACATACCGGTCGTTCTTCACCGCGTCGATGTTGGCGAATGCAGGGTTGGCTTCGAGGAAGGCGATCTTCTGGTCGGCGGTCACGTCGCCGTAGTTGACGATCACGATGACCTGAGGGTTGCGTTCGACCACAGGTTCCCATGCCACGGTGGCCCAGCTTTTTTCCAGGTCGTCCATGATGTTCACGCCGCCCGCCGCCTCGATCAAGGCGGTCGGGATCGCGTAGGCCCCGGCGGTGAAGGGGGTTTCCTCGCCACTGTCGTAGACGAAGACGCGGAGCGGCTGGGTGAGGTCGATCCCGGCGGTAACCTCGGCGAGCCGGGCCTTGTAGCCGTCGACAAGCGCCTGTGCCCGATCCTCGACGCCAAAGATGCGACCAAGGTTCAGAAGGTCGACATACATGTCGTCCATGCTGGACTTGGCCTTGGGGCCGATATGGATGCAGCTTTCCGTCAGCTCGTAGGTCTGGATGCCCAAGGGTTCCAGCGTTTCGGGCGTGACCTCGCCGCCGACCTTCATGCCGTAGTTCCAGCCCGCGAAGAAGAAATCGGGTTCGGCGCCCGCCAGAACCTCACGCGTGGGGTATTTGGCGGACAGCTCGGGCAGTTCGGCGATGCCGTCGCGCAGGCCTTCGTCCAGCGTCTTCCAGCCCGAGACGCCGGTGTAGCCGACCATCGTGTCGCGGAGGCCAAGGGCAAGCATCATCTCGATCAGATTGACGTCGTTGGCGATAGCGCGGGTGGGGGCGGTGTCGAAGGTGACCTCGCGGTTGCAGCTTTGCACGGTAACGGGGAAGGCGAGCGCGGGGGTGGCGAGGAGGAGGAAGGCAAGGCAGGCGAGTTTCATGTCAGTGTCCAAGTTGGAAGGAATAGCGGGGGGCGGGGCCAGAGCGGTCCACGCGGGCGGTGACGTTGAAGGCGCGCGCGATGGTTGCTTCGGTCAGGGCCTGATCGGGGCGCGCGTCGGCGACAATGCGGCCCTGGTGCAGGACCAGGACCCGATCGGCGAATTCGGCAGCCAGGGTCAGGTCGTGCAGCGTGGCGATGACCGTAAGGCCAAGGCCGCGAAGAAGGGCGAGAAGCTCCAGCTGGTGGCGGATGTCGAGGTGGTTGGTGGGTTCATCCAGCACGATCACCTGCGGTTCCTGGGTCAAGGCGCGGGCGACCATGACCCGCTGACGCTCACCCCCCGAGAGGGTGCCGAAGGGGCGGTCGGCGAAGGGCACAAGGTCCATCCGGCGCAAGGATGCTTCGACCACGTCGGTGTCATGTGCGCCGGGGCCGAAGCCCTTGCGGTGGGGCAGGCGGCCAAGCGCCACGATCTGCCGCGTGGTCAGGGCAAAATCGGTGGGTTGTTCTTGCAGGACGGCGGCGACGATGCGGGCAGCCTCGGGGGCCTTCATCAGCCAGAGGTCGCGGCCCATCAGCCGGACAGTGCCGATGCGGGGGGCCTGGTGGCGGTAGAGAAGGCGGAGCAGCGAGGACTTGCCCGCACCGTTCGCGCCGCAGATCGCGAGGACCTCGCCCGGCGCAACCGAGAAGGTCAGGTCATGCAGGATGTCGGGCTGCCGCTTTGGCCCCCAATGGACGCCCTTAAGCTCGACGACGGGCGTCATTGCAGCACCCCTTCGCGGGTGACGATCATCGCTGCCGGGATGCGGGCCAGCGTGGTGTCGCGCAGGCGCTGGGGAAGGTCGCGGCCTCCCATCCAGCCATCGTCCAATGCGGCGTAAAGCTTTGAGAATTCGACAAGATCATCCAGCGACTGGTCCGGGTCGATATCCCCGAAAAGCCAGGTCGCCTTGCCAGTCGCGCGCCAGCCGACGACGCAGGGCTCGCCATGGGCAGGCACGCAGCCGGCAAGGCAGGCCGTGCCCGAAAGCTCGAAATCTTCGGCCATTCCGGCTGCCTGAATGGCGGCGCGCAGCCTTTTCAGCAGATCGAAGCCCGGTTTGCAGGCCTGACCCTGGTGCTTGCAGGCCTTGCAGACCAGAATCTGATGCGGCGCGGTCTGCGCCACGGAATACGGGGGAGAGGCCACCGGCCTCGTCGGTTTGACGTCCATCGAATACTCCTTCCGGGGCACCCCGCCCGGTCGTTACTGGCTTCGATGGCAGGTCTCCTGACTCGCGGGTCTGGGCTAACCCCGCCTTCCCATGCCTGTCAGAGGCACAGTGGCATCGGGGGTCGCTCGCCGCTTACAGTTGCGGGGGCAGTCACGGATTTGGCGGCTGTTGCCTACACCACACCGTATTCCCTTTTCACCCGGCCGCGCGTGGTTTGGCCGGGAACCATCAGGGCCTTGTGTGCGCCGGTTCTGGCCTTCATGCAAGGCGGAAAGCGACAGGCGATGCGGCGCAAGCGGCAGGCGCCGGCGGGTGTTTCAAGAGGAGGGGGGAAGTGGTGGCGAGGGAGGGACTCGAACCCTCGACCTCGCGATTATGAGTCGCGCGCTCTAACCAGCTGAGCTACCTAGCCACTGCGCGGCGGATTAAGGGCGTGGGCCGCAGAGGTCAAGGGTGAATCGCCTGACGTCCTGCCCGGCGGTTCAGGCGGGGGCAAAATTTTTCGGCGAAAAATTTTGGATGCGCCCGGGCCTAAGGTCAGTGCGCCACCCGGGGCCGACCAGAGGCGGTCGCTGTGACCTTTGCTTCGATGAACATCGTGCGGCCCTCGATCTCGACTTCTTTCACGTCGCGGTCGACGGTCAGGCGCAAGTCCACGGCACCGGCGTCCTTCGCGCGGCTCGAGGCTTCGGCGACCAGTGCTGCTTCCAGCGCGGCAAGGGCGGCTTCCGAGTTGGAAAAGACCTGCAGCCCGTCCGCCAGATGCGCCACGAAACGGCCTTCGGCGGGAGACGAGACCATCCCCGTCGCACGCTGGCTGACCTGACCGGCCACGGCACCGATGGCATTCGCGACACCTGCATGTTCGGGCAGGATCATCGGGCAGTGCAGCCGGTCCCCCACCGCGCCGTAGTAGGACGGGGCCGAGGCGCCAAGACCGATCACCGGGACGCCCAGCTTGACTGCGACCTCGATCACGCCGCGATGCTGGTCAAGGCCCGCTGTGGTCAGCGCGTGGCGGGCGAGCGTTTCGGGCACCTCGCCTGCAAAGCCCGCGTCCTCGCCGAAGGCCGCCTCA
>JBGSVS010000337.1:0-2019 GCA_041752895.1 Tabrizicola sp. | reverse complement strand
CTGATCGCGCAAGGCACGATGGCGCTGCCGACCTTCGGCACCAATGACGGCCAGTTCCCGGGCAGCGCAGGGCGGGGCCGTATCCTTGGCCCCCCGCCCGACACGGCACAGGACCGCCACGCCCTTGCCGTCCTCTACACGGCCCTACTGACCCTCACTTGCGCAGACATGCTGGACCCCGCGCGCCCCTGGGTCCTCGACGGCAGCTTCCTGCGCGATCCGGCCTTTGCGGGCCTTGTCGCCGCCCTTCGTCCTGACAAGCAGACCCTCACCGCCCCCGAAAGCTATGGCATCGCTGCAGGGGCGGCCCTGCTTTGCCGCCCGCCCGGGATCGTTCCACTGGACCTCACCCCCGCCCAACCTCTGGCCCTTCCGGGCCTCACCGCCTACGCCGCCAAATGGCGCGCCCTTACAGGAGATACCGCATGACCCCTGAAGACAAAGCCATCCGGCAAGCCATGGTCGACACCTGCCGCGCGATGGACGCCAAGGGCATCAACCAGGGCACCGCCGGAAACCTGTCCTTGCGTCATGGCGATGGCTTCCTGATCACGCCCTCATCGCTGCCCTATGACACGATGGAAGCAGAAGACATCGTCGAGATGGGCTGGGACGGCACCTACACCGGTCGCCGCCCGTCGTCCGAGTGGCGCTTTCACCGCGACATCCTGAAGGCGCGGACCGACATCAACGTGGTCCTGCACTGCCACTCGCTGTATGCGACCTCGGTCGCCTGCCACCACCGCTCGATCCCCGCGTTTCACTACATGGTCGGCGTGATGGGCGGGAACACGCTGCGCTGCGCCCGCTATGCGACCTATGGCACGCAGGCCCTGTCCGACGCGGCCATCGAGGCGCTTGCAGATCGTAAGGCCTGCCTTCTCGGCCAGCACGGCCAGATCAGCCTTGGCAAGACGCTCGATGCCGCGCTCTGGATGGCGATCGAGGTCGAGACGCTGGCCCGGATGTATCAGCAGGCGCTTGTCTTGGGCGAACCTCCGGTGCTGCCCGATGACGAGATGGACCGCGTGATCGCCCAGATGACCCGGATGTCCTATGGCTTGGGGCCGGAGGAGGAAGGCGCCAACGACGTCGCCCGTCCGAGGGTTACCAAATCGTAAACGAAAAAACGCAAGTCCTTGATTCCGAAAGCATCGCGGGTTTTGTCCACGGTGGACACGTCCCGCGAAGGCTGCCTCAGCCGCCCCGCATCCCTTCCCGGAAGGCCCGCTCCAGGAAGGCCGCACTCCGCCGCAGGTAGGTCTCGACATTCCCCCGCCGGAAGACCCCGTGCCCCTCGTCGGCGAACAGCAGCACCTCATGCGGCACCCCCGCCGCCGTCAGCTCCCGGATCGCCGCATGGGTGTTCTCCGGCCCGACATTCGAATCCGCCAACCCGTGGACGATCATCACATGTCCCCGGATCGAGGTGATGAACCGCCCCGGTGAGGCGTTGGCATATTTCTCCGGAAACTCCTCCGGCGTGCCCCCCATCATCTCCTCGCTGTAGGCCCGCCCATGCGGCATTTCGGTCGCGTGGTAGTCGATGTCCAGCCGATACATCCCGCACATCGGGATCGCCGCCGTGACAAGGTCCGCATGCCGCGTGATCGCGAACCAGCTGGAGAAGCCGCCGTAGTAATTGCCGGCAACGGCGACCGGGCCGGGGATGCCTGCCGCCAATGCAGCCTCCAGACCGCTGCGGATGTCGGCCTGTTCGCGCCCGCCCCAGCCGTCTTCCTTGACGGCCTCTCGGTGGGCATAGCCAAAGCCGGTGGAACCCCGGTAATTGGGGTCAAGGACGGCATAGCCAGAGGCGACCCAGAACTGGATCTTGGGGTTTACCCAATCCTCGGAATGCCAGGTCGGCCCGCCGTGGACGTATCCGATCAGGCCTTTGGGCTGTCTCTCAGGCCGGTAGAGCCAGCCTTGCATCGCCATCCCGTCCGAGGCCGTCCAGCGGAAATCTTCCGGGGCCACATGTCGGCGGTCAGGTGCTGCCGGGGCGCGGAAGATGAT
>JBGSVS010000336.1:0-5933 GCA_041752895.1 Tabrizicola sp. | reverse complement strand
CTCGAAATAGAGGATCCGCTCCAGATCGCGCAGCGTCATGTCCAACATCAGGCCGATGCGGCTGGGCAGCGATTTCAGGAACCAGATATGCGCGACGGGCGCGGCCAGTTCGATATGGCCCATCCGCTCGCGACGCACCTTTTGCAGCGTCACTTCCACGCCGCATTTCTCGCAGACGACGCCGCGATACTTCATGCGCTTGTATTTGCCGCAGAGGCATTCGTAGTCCTTGATGGGCCCGAAGATCCGGGCGCAGAACAGGCCGTCGCGTTCCGGCTTGAAGGTCCGGTAGTTGATGGTTTCCGGCTTCTTGATCTCACCGAAGGACCAGCTCAGGATCCTCTCTGGCGAGGCCAGAGAGATCTTGATCTCGTCGAAGGTCTTGACCGGAGCAACCGGGCTGAATGGGTTGGTCGAGAGTTCCTGGTTCATTTTATCTTCCCATGTGAAGGGCTGCGGTCAGAGGCGGCCAAAACTTTTCGCGAAAAGTTTTGGCCCGAAGAATTTTCGTCGAAAATTCTTCTATTCCTCCTCCGCATCCAGGAGTTCCATGTTGAGGCCGAGGCCCCGCACTTCCTTGACAAGGACGTTGAACGATTCCGGCACGCCGGCCTCGAAGTTGTCCTCGCCCTTGACGATCGACTCGTAGACCTTGGTCCGGCCTGCCACGTCGTCCGACTTCACCGTCAGCATTTCCTGCAGGGTGTAGGCGGCGCCGTAGGCTTCTAGAGCCCAGACCTCCATCTCGCCGAGACGCTGGCCACCGAACTGCGCCTTACCACCCAGCGGCTGCTGCGTGACAAGCGAGTACGGACCGGTCGAACGGGCGTGCAGCTTGTCGTCGACAAGGTGGTGCAGCTTGAGCATGTACTTCACGCCCACCGTCACCTTGCGCTGGAACTGCTCACCCGAGCGGCCGTCGAAGACGACCGACTGGCCCGAGGTGTCGAACCCGGCGCGGGTCAGCGCGTCGTTCACGTCAGCCTCTTTCGCGCCGTCGAAGACCGGGGTCGCGATAGGAACGCCCTTGGTCACGTTGCCCGCCAGTTCGAGGAAGTCTTCCTCGTTCCGGTCGGCAAAGGCTTCTTCATAGGTCTCGTCGCCGTAGGCAAGACGCACCGCATCCCGCACCGGGGTCATGTCGCCGGACCGGCGATATTCCTTCAGCGCTTCGTCGATGTTCATCCCCAGACCGCGCGCGGCCCAGCCCATGTGGGTTTCCAGGATCTGACCCACGTTCATCCGGCTCGGCACGCCAAGCGGGTTCAGCACCAGGTCGACCGGGGTGCCGTCCGCAAGGAACGGCATGTCTTCCACCGGGACGACTTTCGAGATGACGCCCTTGTTGCCGTGACGGCCGGCCATCTTGTCGCCCGGCTGCAGCTTGCGCTTCACCGCGACGAAGACCTTGACCATCTTCATCACGCCCGGAGGCAGATCGTCGCCGCGACGCACCTTTTCGACCTTGTCGTCGAAGCGGTGATCGAGAGCACGCTTCTGCGCCTCGTACTGGTCATGCAGGGCTTCCACGTCCTTGGCGTCGTTTTCTTCGCCAAGGGCCAGTTGCCACCACTGGCCGCGCGACAGCGTGCCCAGCAGTTCTTCGTCGATGGTCGAGCCAGCCTTGATGCCTTTCGGCCCCTTCACGGCGGTCTTGCCGGTGATCAGGGTCTTCAGGCGCGCGTAGATGTTGCGTTCCAGGATCGCGAGTTCGTCGTCGCGGTCGCGGGCAAGGCGTTCGACTTCCTCACGCTCGATCTGCAGGGCGCGTTCGTCCTTGTCGACACCGTGGCGGTTGAAGACCCGCACTTCGACGATGGTACCGAATGCCCCCGGCGGCAGTCGCAGCGAGGTGTCGCGGACGTCAGACGCCTTTTCGCCGAAGATCGCGCGGAGGAGTTTTTCTTCCGGCGTCATCGGCGATTCACCCTTGGGGGTGATCTTGCCCACCAGGATGTCGCCCGGCTGCACTTCGGCGCCGATATAGACGATGCCCGCTTCGTCAAGGTTGCGCAGGGCTTCCTCGCCGACGTTCGGGATGTCTCGGGTGATTTCCTCCGGACCCAGCTTCGTATCGCGCGCCGCGACCTCGTATTCCTCGATGTGGATCGAGGTGAACACGTCGTCCTTCAGGATGCGTTCCGAAATCAGGATCGAGTCTTCGTAATTGTAGCCGTTCCAGGGCATGAACGCGACGATCACGTTCCGGCCAAGGGCCAGTTCGCCAAAGTCGGTGCAGGGGCCGTCAGCGACCACTTCGCCACGCAGAACCGTGTCGCCGACCTTCACCAGCGGGCGCTGGTTGATGCAGGAGGACTGGTTCGAACGCTTGAACTTGCGCAGACGGTAGATGTCGACGCCAGGTTCACCCGGTTCCAGCATTTCCGTGGCACGGACAACGATACGGGTCGCGTCGACCTGGTCGATGACACCTGCCCGGCGGGCCATGATCGCCGCACCCGAGTCACGCGCAACCACGGCTTCGATCCCGGTGCCCACGAACGGCGCATCGGATTGCAGCAAAGGCACGGCCTGACGCTGCATGTTCGAGCCCATGAGGGCGCGGTTGGCGTCGTCGTTTTCCAGGAACGGGATCAGCGAGGCCGCGACAGACACCAGCTGCTTCGGCGACACGTCGATCAGGTCCACCGAATCCGGCGGGTTCAGCATGAATTCCCCGGCCTTCCGGCTGGAGATCAGTTCCTCGGTGAAGCGACCCTCGGCGTCCTGGCCAGCGTTGGCCTGGGCGACGGTGTGGCGCATTTCCTCGGTGGCCGACATGTAGACGACCTCGTCGGTCACCTTGCCGTCGATCACCTTGCGGTACGGGGTTTCAATGAAGCCGTACTTGTTCACACGGGCAAACGTCGCCAGCGAGTTGATCAGGCCGATGTTCTGGCCTTCCGGCGTCTCGATCGGGCACATCCGGCCGTAGTGGGTCGGGTGGACGTCGCGGACTTCAAAGCCCGCACGTTCGCGGGTCAGACCGCCCGGCCCAAGGGCCGACAGGCGGCGCTTGTGGGTCACTTCCGACAGCGGGTTGGTCTGGTCCATGAACTGCGACAGCTGGCTGGAGCCGAAGAATTCACGCACCGCAGCGGCAGCCGGTTTCGCGTTGATCAGGTCCTGCGGCATGATCGTGTCGATTTCCACCGACGACATGCGTTCCTTGATCGCGCGTTCCATCCTCAGCAGGCCGACGCGATACTGGTTTTCCATCAACTCGCCGACGGACCGCACCCGGCGGTTGCCGAGGTGGTCGATGTCGTCGATCTCGCCCTTGCCATCGCGCAGTTCGGTCAGGGCCTTGATGCACGACACGATGTCGCCCCGGTCCAGCGTGCGCTGGGTGTCCGGGCGGTCAAGGTCGAGACGCATGTTCATCTTCACGCGGCCGACGGCCGAGAGGTCATACCTCTCCTTGTCGAAGAACAGCGTGTCAAAGAGCTGGCTTGCCGCTTCCACGGTCGGCGGTTCACCCGGACGCATCACGCGGTAGATGTCCATAAGCGCGGTATCGCGGCCCATGTTCTTGTCCACCGCCATGGTGTTGCGGATGTAGGGGCCGACGTTGACGTTGTCGATGTCCAGAACAGGGATGTCGACGATGCCCTGGTCGAGCAGGACCTTGACGGTGCCGCCCTTCACTTCGCCGTCGCGGTCCAGTTCCCAGGTCAGCTCATCCCCGGCTTCGACCCAGATCTCGCCGGTTTCCTCATTGATGATGTCCTTGGCGACATAGCGGCCGAGGATGTGGTCGAACGGCACCAGAAGCTCGGTGACGACGCCCTCGTCCTTCCACTTCTTCACCATGCGCGGCGTGGCCTTTTCGCCCGCCTTCAGAATGACCTCGCCAGTGGCGGCATCGACAAGATCATAGGTCGGACGGGTGCCCGACACGCGCTGCGGGAAGAACTTGGTGACCCAGCCCTTGTTCTTCACATGGCGGAAATTGATCGTCTCATAGTAGGCATCCATGATGCCTTCCTGATCCATGCCAAGCGCATAAAGCAGCGTCGTCACCGGCAGTTTCCGGCGACGGTCGATGCGCGCGAAGACCACGTCCTTTGCGTCGAATTCGAAGTCCAACCACGAGCCGCGATACGGGATGATGCGGCAGGCGAACAGCAGTTTGCCCGAGGAATGCGTCTTGCCCTTGTCGTGGTCGAAGAACACGCCCGGGGAGCGGTGCATCTGGCTGACGATCACGCGCTCGGTTCCGTTCACGATGAACGTCCCGTTGTGCGTCATCAGGGGCATGTCGCCCATGTAGACGTCCTGTTCCTTGATGTCCTTGACCGACCGTGCCCCGGTGGTTTCATCGACATCGAACACGATCAGGCGCAGCGTCACCTTCAGCGGTGCCGCATAGGTCATGTCGCGCTGCTGGCATTCGTCGACGTCGTACTTGGGCTTTTCCAGCTCGTACTTGACGAACTCCAGAACGCTGGTCTCGTTGAAGTCCTTGATCGGGAACACCGATTGGAACGTGCCCTGGATGCCTTCGTCGTCCAGCGGCTTGTCGCTGTCGCCGGACCGCAGGAAGAGATCGTAAGAGGATTTCTGAACCTCGATCAGGTTCGGCATCTCCAGAACTTCGCGGATTTTGCCGAAGTAGCGGCGGATGCGTTTCTGGCCAACATAAGCTTGCGCCATGTCTCGGATCACCTTTCATTTTTCGCTGGCGCACCACCCGTCGGGCCACGGGAGCGCACCGCTTGCGAAGAGACCGTCAAGGTTCCATTCGTGCCGCCCGTCCCGAAGGGTGGCTCCCGAACCCGACGCGTCTTGGAAGAGGCTTATCGCCCAAGCCCCTTCCAAGACGCGCATGGCTGGGACCGAATTCCTCGGCCCCAGCCCTGCTTTTTGGTGGGGTTTCCCCCGAAGTCGATTACTTCAGCTCGGCCTTGGCGCCAGCTTCTTCGAACTTCTTCTTCATCGCCTCGGCATCGGCCTTCGAGATGCCTTCCTTGATCTTGCCGCCAGCTTCGGTCAGGTCCTTGGCCTCTTTCAGGCCCAGGCCGGTGACTTCGCGGACGACTTTGATCACGTTGATCTTGTTCGCACCGGCGTCGGTCAGGACGACGTCGAACTCGGTCTTTTCTTCTTCAGCGGCAGCAGCCGGGCCAGCGGCCGGGCCAGCCATCATCACAGCGCCGCCAGCGGCGGGCTCGATGCCGTACTTGTCCTTGAGGATGGTCTTCAGTTCCTGCGCCTGCAGGAGGGTCAGACCAACGATCTCTTCGGCGAGTTTGTTCAGATCAGCCATTTTTCACGTTCCGTATGTTAAGATGGGTTCCAACGGCGCGGTATCAACCACGACCGGGATGAAAGGATCAGGCGGCAGCCTTTTCCTCGATGGTCGACAGGATGCTCGCGATGTTCGAAGCAGGCGCGCCAATGGCCCCGGCGATGGCAGAGCCCGGAGCCCCGATGCACGACACGATCTGAGCGATAAGCTCTTCACGCGACGGCATGGAAGCCACGGCCTTGACACCGGCCTGGTCCAGAACCGTGTCGCCCATTGCCCCGCCGATGATGACGAACTTTTCGTTCGTCTTGGCGTAGGCCTCGCAGACCTTGGCCGCAGCCACAGGGTCTTCCGAGAAGGACAACATGGTCATGCCCGTCAGAAGGTCAGCCATCTTTGCAGCGGGCTTGCCCTCAAGGGCGATCTTGGCGAGCGTGTTCTTGGCAACGCGTGTGGACCCGCCTACGTCACGCATCTTTGCGCGCAGGTCCTGCATCTGTGCAACCGTCATTCCCGCGTAGTGGGCAACCACCACGACGCCAGAGCTTTCGAAGATCTGGCCGAGTTCCTCGACCACTTTCTCTTTCTGGGCTCTATCCACAGTTTCACTCCAAGGTTGGGGGTTTCCCCCCGGCTCATGTTTGCCCCCGAAGGGGCGTCGGGTCCGTTTTCAGGTTCCCGA
>JBGSVS010000335.1:0-3682 GCA_041752895.1 Tabrizicola sp. | reverse complement strand
GGCAATGGCTTCGGAACTGGCCCCCTTGAGGATGGAGCAGGCGGTCTTTGCGACCGAGGTGACGGGCGGTGAGCCGGGGCCGGAGGGGGTGGATGCGGTGACCTTCACTGTGGCGACGAACCCCGGCGCGCCCTCGGGGGCGTTGAACCGGATCGCTTCGGGCGGCGAGCTTTCCCGCTTTCTGTTGGCGCTGAAGGTGTGTCTGACGGGCGACAGCCCCGGCCTGACGCTGATCTTCGACGAGATCGACCGGGGTGTCGGTGGTGCGACGGCGGATGCGGTGGGGCGGCGGCTGAAGGCGCTCGCGACCGGCGCGCAGGTGCTGGTCGTGACGCACTCGCCCCAGGTTGCGGCCTTTGGCGCGCAGCACTGGCGGGTGGAAAAGCGGGTGGCGAAGGGGCAGACCCTGTCCACCGTCACGGGCCTTGGGGCCGAGGAACGGGTGGAAGAGATCGCCCGGATGCTGGCCGGTGACACGGTGACCGAGGCTGCACGGGCGGCGGCACGGGCGTTGCTGCAGGGCTAGGCGGTTTGGTCAAGGCTGCGGCGGATTTGTGACGACCTATGCGCCCACCGCATGGCGGCACTTCCGGAGTGACTCTTCAATGCTGCGCTGCGGCGTCCTATCTTCTGGTCAAGAAGAAAGGACACCATCATGTTCAACTTGTTCAAATCACTGGTCAACGGCAGCGCCTTCCCCCGGATCGCCGATCTGGAGCGGTCCTATCTAAACGCCTCGGTCAGCCGCATCGACCTGGAACGCCGCCAGCGCGAAGTGGAAAACGGCCTGTTCCGCCGGTCGAGCTTTGATCTCTGATCATGCCTGACCGGGGACCACTTTCCCCGGGTTCATGAGGTTCAGCGGGTCAAGTGCTGCCTTCACCGCGCCCATGACCTGCCAGCCCTGCCCATGCTCGGCCGCCATCAGGCCAAGTTTGCCAAAGCCCACGCCATGTTCGCCGGTGATCGTGCCACCAAGGCGAAGCGAGCGTTCCGCCATCCGCACCGCCAGCGCCTTCGCGGTGGCCACTTCGTTGGTCGAAGACGGATCAACCATCAGGATCGCGTGGAAATTTCCGTCCCCGACATGGCCCAGGATCGGTCCGGGAATGCCCGAGGCGGCGATGTCGGCGCGGGTTTCCTCGACCGCATCGGCCAGCCGCGAGATGGGCACGCAGACATCCGTCACCACCGCTTTTGCCCCCGGTCGCGAGGCGAGGATCGCCCAGTAGGCCGAATGCCGCGCGGCCCAGAGGCGCGTGCGGTCTTCCTGGCGTTCGGCCCAGTCCAAGCCTTCGGCCCCGAAGTCGGCAGCCAGAGTGCGGAAACGGGCCACGTCTTCGGCAAGGCCCTGCGGATGCCCATGAAATTCCACCAGTAGCTGCGGCGTCAGGGGCAGCGACAGGCGCGAATAGGCGTTGCAGGCGGCGACGGTTTCGGTGTCGAGAAACTCGATCCGCGCGGGGGTCAGGCCCATCTGCATCGTGGCGATGACACAGTCGACGGCGGCGGCCACCGAAGGAAAGGCCGCGACGGCGGTCATTACCGCTTCGGGCTGGCCGTGAAGCCGCAGGGTCAGTTCGGTGATGAGGCCAAGCGTGCCCTCGGAGCCCACAAAAAGCGCAGTCAGATCGTAGCCGGCGGAGGATTTGGGCGCAGAGGTGCCGGTGCGGATGGCCTCACCGCCTGCCAGCACCACCTCTAAGCCCCGGACATTGTCGCGCATCGTGCCGTAGCGGACGGCCGTGGTGCCCGAGGCGCGGGTCGCGGCCATCCCGCCAAGCGAGGCATTCGCGCCGGGGTCGACCGGGAACATCAGGCCGGTGGTGCGCAGTTCGTGGTTCAACGCCTCACGCGTGATGCCGGGCTGGACCCGGACAAGGCGGTCTTCGGGGCGAATTTCAAGCACGGCGGCCATGTTGCGGAAGTCGACAACCACGCCTCCGGTCAGGGCAAGCGCGTGGCCTTCCAGCGAGGTTCCAGCCCCCCAGCCAATCAGCGGCACGCGGTGGGCCGTGGACCAGCGGGCGAGGGCCGCGACCTCATCGGTCGAGCGGGGGAAGACCACGGCATCGGGCAGTCCCGCGGTCACCAGGCTTTCGCTTTGGCCGTGTTCGGCAAGCACGGCGGGTGCGGTGGACAGGCGGTCGCCGAAAAGCGCGCCAAGGGCGGTGAGGGCGGGATTGGACAGCATCCGGAAAGCCTATCCCGTTTGGAGACAGGTGCAAGCTCTGGCCCTTTCGCGCGCTTTCGGCTATCAGGCGCGCATCCCAGCACAGGAGCCGAAGATGAAAGCTGCCGTCGTCACCTTCCCGGGGTCGAACTGCGACCGCGATCTGGCCGGGGCTTTCGAAGGCGCAGGGTTCGAGGTGGCGCGGGTCTGGCACAAGGACACCGCGCTTCCCGCAGGCGTCGATGTGGTGGGCGTGCCCGGTGGCTTCAGCTTTGGCGACTATCTGCGTTGTGGGGCGATTGCGGCGCAGTCGCCGATCAGTGCCGCGATCCGGGCACATGCGGACCGGGGCGGCTATGTGCTGGGCATCTGCAACGGGTTCCAGGTCATCACCGAGATGGGCCTTTTGCCGGGTGTCCTGATGCGCAACGCGACGCTGAAATTCGTCTGCCGCACGGTGGGGCTGAAGGTGGCGACCACGCAGTCGGATTTCACCAACGCTTACAAGCCGGGGCAGGAGATCCGCATCCCGATCGCCCATCACGACGGCAACTATACCATTGATGCCGAAGGGCTGGCGCGACTGCAGGCCGAGGACCGCATCGCCTTTACCTATGCCGAGAACCCGAACGGCAGCATGGCCGACATCGCTGGGGTCCTGTCGGAAAACCGCCGGGTCCTGGGGATGATGCCACATCCGGAGCGGGCAAGCGAAGCGGCGCTTGGCAGCACGGATGGCAAGGGCATTTTCGCGTCCCTGATGCGCGGGATGGCGCTGGCCTGAGCCCCATCGGCTTGAGGCGCTCCGGGGCGGGGCCTAATCTTCGCCCATGACCGCGACCGATCCCAGTTCAATCTCTGCCACGGCGCCGGGCCTGCCCTGGCGGGCCAAGCTGGCTGTCGTGCTGCTGGTGCTTCTGGCGGTGGTGGTCGTGCTGGTGTCGAACCGGCTTTTGACCGACCGCTACACCGCCGACACGCGCGGCCGGGCCGAAGTGCGGCTGGCGCTATACACCGGGAACCTGATGGCCGAGTTGCAGCGGACCTCGCTTGTGCCGCTTTTGCTGGCGAACGACCCGGTGCTGATCGCGGCGTTGCGGAACGGAAACTTCTCGACCACCTCGGCCAAGCTGATAGCCCTACAGGGCCAGATCGGTGTGGCCTCGATCCGGCTGGTCGATGCCGACGGGCGGGTTGTGGGGGCGACGAACCGCAACATCCTTGGCACGAACTATCGCAACGAGCCCTATTTCGTCGCGGCGCAGCGGGCGAAGGACACAGTGTTCTCGTCGGTGGCCCGTGACACGGGCGGCTTTGATTTCACCTATTCCCGCGCGGTGATGGGCGAGGGCAAGTCGCTGGGTGTGATCGTGGTGTCGGTCGACCTGATGAAATACGAACGCGCCTGGGCCGGATTGCAGGACGCGATCATGGTCACCGACAGCGAGGGCACGGTGGTTCTGGCCACCGAACCGCGCTGGCGCGGGTTGCCGGCAAGCGAGGCGCTGG
>JBGSVS010000334.1:0-1974 GCA_041752895.1 Tabrizicola sp. | reverse complement strand
CGGTTTCTTGGCGTGACGGTGGCCGCGACGAACCAGGCGGTGGTGGATCAGTGCGACATGGTGGTGCTGGCGATCCGGCCTCAGGTGGCGGAGGCGGTCGTGCGCGACTTGCAGTTCCGGGCCGGGCAGAAGGTGCTGAGCCTCCTGGCTGCGACGCCGGTCGAGACCATCCGCAGCTGGATCGGGCTTGATCTGCCGGTGATCCGGGCGATCCCCCTGCCCTTTGTGGCGGAGCGTCGCTGCGTGACGCCGATCATTCCGCCGGACCCTGACGTCGCGGCGCTGTTCGGCCGGTTGGGGCAGACGGTGGAGTGCCGGACGCAGGAGGAGTTTGACCTTCTGGCGGTGGGTTCGGCGCTGATGGGCAGCTACTTCGGGCTGCTGGAAGTGGCGCAGGATTGGCTGGTGGAGCGGGGTCTGCCGGAGGCGGCGGCCAAGGACTACATGGCGGGGCTGTTCGCCAATCTTGGGCTGGTGGCGGAAGGGTCGGGGAAGACGTTTGGTGCGTTGCGGGAGGAGTATTCCACGCGGGGCGGGCTGAATGAGCAGGTGTTCCGGGTGTTTGGCGAGGAAGGCGGGGTCGCGGCTTTGCGGGCTGCTTTGGATCAGGTGCTGATGCGGGTGCGCGGCTGACGGGGTGCCCCACCCCCGCCCCGCCCCACGGAGGGGGAGGAGAGGCGTGGGGCGCAGCGGCTGCGCGTAACTTGGCGCGCTGTTTCGGCCGGGACAGTGCTGCCTCCGGCGGGAGTATTTGGGAAAGGGCAAATGGTTTGGGCGGGGGGCCTAGCGTTTGGCGGCGGCGGATTGTTCCTTCAGCACGCTTGTCAGGTGCGCGCCGTAGCTGGATTTGCCGAAGACCTGCGCTTGCCGTTCCATCCCGGCGCGGTCGATCCAGCTCATCTGGAAGGCGATCTCGTCCGGGGAGCCGACTTGCATGCCTTGCCGGTCTTGCAGGGTGCGGACGAAGTTCCCGGCGTCGAGAAGGCTGCCCGGGGTGCCGGTGTCCAGCCAGGCAAAGCCACGGCCCATGCGTTCGACCTGGAGCGAGCCTTCGGCGCGGTAGTGTTCGAGGACGTCGACGATCTCCAACTCTCCACGCGGAGACGGCTTGATCTGCGCGGCGATGTCGGGGGCGCGGCCGTCGAGGAAGTAGAGGCCGGTGATGGCAAAGCTGGAGGGCGGGTTCTTCGGCTTTTCGATGATCTGCGTGACGCGACCGTCGGCGTCGAAGGCCGCCACGCCATAGCGTTCGGGGTCCGAGACATGGTAGCCGAAGACCGTCCCGCCCGAAGGCTGCTGGTCGGCGCGGGCCAGCATTTCCGGTAGGCCGTGGCCGAAAAAGATGTTGTCGCCAAGGCACATGGCCGAAGGCGCGCCGTTCAGGAATTCGCGGGTGAGGAGGTAAGCCTGCGCCAGACCTTCGGGTTTTTCCTGAATGATCCAGGTGAAGCTTACGCCCCACTGGCTGCCGTCGCCGAGCAGGCGCTGGAACTGGGGCTGGTCATCCGGCGTGGTGATGATGGCAATCTGCCTGATGCCGGCCAGCATCAGGACCGAGATCGGGTAGTAGATCATCGGCTTGTCGTAGATCGGCAAGAGCTGCTTCGAGGTGCCGAGCGTGATCGGCCAGAGGCGCGAGCCGGTGCCACCGGCGAGGAGAATGCCTTTGCGGGTCAATGCGTCAACTCCCTTACGATCACCTTGAGGCCCTCGCGCCAGTCGGGGCGCGGGATGCCGAATGCTGCGGTCAATGCACGGCAATCAAGGCGAGAATTCAACGGTCTTTTGGCCGGGGTGGGGTAATCGCTGGTCGGGATGTCGCGGATCTGGCAAGGAAGGTTGGCTTCGGCCATGATGGCGCGGGCGAAATCTGCCCAGCTGGTGTCGGGGGCGACTGCGAAGTGGTGGGTGCCCCCGGCCGCGCCTTGGGTCATGGCGCGGGCGGCGGTCAGGAGCGCGTCAGCGATGGCGGCG
>JBGSVS010000333.1:0-19848 GCA_041752895.1 Tabrizicola sp. | reverse complement strand
GCCGGATCCTCGGCCGAAGCCTCCGCCGCGGCGGCCGGAGCCGCCTTTTCCACTGCGGCTGGTTCTTCCACTTCGGCCTTACGCAACGCGGTCACGCGGATTTCGGTCGGCTGGCCCGCAAGGATGCCAAGCGCTTCGGCCGCATCCGAAGACAGCTGCAGACGCGGCCCTGGGTTGTCCCGCTCGCGCTTGAACAGCGCGCCGGTCACCGATTTGCCGGTTGCAGGGTTGAACATGATCGCGCGTTCGGGGTTTGTCACCTCGGGTGCTGCGACCCAGATGCCGCCCAGCGACGGACGCCCGTCCCAAAGCGCGCTGTCGGTCGCCTGAAAGACCTCGGGCGCCTCGACATCCTGGTTGCCCGACCTCTTCTTGGCCGGAGCCTCGGTGACGCTTGCGCCGCCCCCTGCCCCCGTCGTGCCGCCGCCCTCGACGCAACCCATCAGGAGGCTTGCCGCCGCCAGACCGAAAACGATATCCCGGATGCCTGCTCGTGCCATCTTCCGCCCTCAGAACCGCACGGTCTCGACGCCGTGCTTGACCCGTATTGTTTGCCTTGGTGCCGGACCGTTATTCCGGGCAGAAAGTGCCCGCGTCCCATTGGTCAGCCACATAGGCGCGTCTTCTTGTGTGTCAGCATACCGCCTTGCGCAAGCGGTGGGAAGGGCAGAGGCACATTCCCCCCTTCACGATGCGCGGAATTCGCCTGTGGGGCATATCCGGATGCGTTTGGCCCTGCGTTCGGCCCTGGCGGGACGGACACCCTTTCAGAATCACCCGTCGGCGGCTATGCGGACCGCGTCCTGCTGCCCTTGCAGCCAGGTGTCCGGAAGTGTGGCCGAGTGGTTTAAGGCTCTAGTCTTGAAAACTAGCGTGCGGGGAACCGTACCGTGGGTTCGAATCCCACCGCTTCCGCCAGCAACCGAATGGCACCGAAACTCTTGCGGGGCCTTCCTGTCCCGGTCATCCAAACGTGTTCATTGAAGTGTGCCGCGCCGCCTCTGGTGTAAGACCGGTCCAGTCGCGGAACGCGCGGTAGAACGAATTCTGCTCGGAATAGCCGAGCAGAAAGGCGATCTCGGGGATACCGAGGTGGGTCTGTGTCAGATAATGACGGGATAGCTTCAAGCGCGTTTCTGCCAGCAGAACCTGAAAACTTGTGCCCTCGTCGGTCAGCCGCCGCTGCAAGGTGCGCGTACTGACACCGAGGCCGCGCGCGGCGTCATCAATGCCGGTGCGGCCCGAGGCAAGGGTTTCGGTCAGCCAACCGCTGATCCGTGCGCCTGTGGAGGCGATGGTTGTTGCGTCCGACAACCGCTGTCGCAGGGAAGGCTCGAAAGCAGCCCACATGGCGGGATGGGCGGTCAGGAAGGGGCGCTCGGCATCCAACCGGCGAAACGCGATGCGGGTCGTTTCAGCAGGGCGCGGATGGCAACCGAACCATTCCGCATAGGCGGCGGGATCGGGAAAGATGGCCGGGCCTTCGACCCAGGCGGGCGCAATTCGGTCCCTAATGCCTAGCCGGGCAAGTTGGGTGAAGAAGGCCAATTCGCCCGCCAGCATGACGGCGGGGGGCTGCAGGTCGGCGGGCAGGCCACCGATCTCGATCACGGTCTCCGTCGCACTTTTGGTGATCTGCAGTCGCATCGGCCCGACAAGCGGTTTGAAATGCGCAAGCCGCTGTAGAGCGGCGTCCAGCGTTTCGCTGCAGAGGCAGGCAAAGAGCGCCGGGCTGAAGGTCTCGGCCGTCATCTCGCCCACCAGCCGGATCGGCACCAGCGGATCGCCCGAGACGGTTTCGATGGCCGCCCAGAGGCGGAAATATTCGGCACTGGTCACCTGGGCGGCCTTGCGCTGGAACAGGTCCAGCGGCAAGCGCGCATGGCGCAGAAGATCGGCGGGTCTGATGCCGAGGTTTCCCAGCATCAGGCCCCAGCCCATGTCGATGGTGTAGCGCGCCTCCATCAGCGCACCGTGCTCATGATGACGCGGTCATACATGCGGTCGCCAAACCATTTGCGAATGCCCATCAGGAAGTTGGCATATTTGCCAACGGCATAGCGGGTCTTTGGGCGGCGCGCCTTCAGTGCCTCCGACACCGCGTCAGCCACGACCTGCGGCGACGATCCGTTGCCCTTGGCGTAGGTGTCCGCCGTGCCACGCGCGACTTTTGCGGCCAGGTCCGAATAGGCGCTTTTGCCGGAAAACTTTTGCAAGGGGCCATCAAGAACCGCGCCGAAGTCAGTCAGGATGATTCCGGGTTCAATCACGATCACGTCGATGCCGAAGGGCTTCAGCTCCAGTCGCAAGCTATCGGACAGGCCTTCGACGCCGTGTTTGGTGGCATGATACCAGGCCCCCAACGGCGTGTAGATCTTGCCGCCCATCGAGGCGATGTTGATGATCTTGCCCGCCTTCTGCTGCCGCATGTAGGGCGTGAACAGCTGGATCAGGCGGCCCATGCCGAAAAGGTTGACCTCGAACTGATAGCGCACCTCGGACATTGGCACGTCTTCGACCGCGCCATAAAGGCCGAAGCCCGCGTTGTTCACCAGGACATCCACGCCGCCAAACTGCGCTTTGATCTGGGCATGGGCGGTGGTGATGCTTGCCTCGTCAGAGACATCCAGCGACACCGGGTGCGCGCCGAGCACCTTCAAATCCTGCATGTTTTCGACCCGTCGTGCCGCGACGATGACGTCGTAGCCGTCCTGAAGCAGTTGCTTGGCGATGATCTTGCCCATCCCGGAAGACGCTCCGGTGACGAGAGCGGTCTGTTTGCGTGCCATGTCCATTCCCCGTGTTGGCCGGCCCATTGCCGACGGGATGGAGATACGGGAAATGCGCGCCATCCCTAAACCGGATCGCGCCAAACTACAATCAGATCACGCCAATGGTCAGCCCGGCGACCACATGGGCGCTTTGGCCGACATTCAACGAAGGTTCGACCGCAGTGCCGTCAGCCCTGCCACTTGCCCCAGCGAAAGAACTTCATTGCCAACGATTGCCTCCCAGGGTGTCGGCCTTCCGAGGCTTGGTGTTCTTGCGGGGCAAATTGATCGCGGCCGCACCTCGGGCCGCAAGGGCATCGTGGCACTTGCGGGTGTCGAAGGCCCAATCGCCGCGGACGCTGGCGATCTTCTGATCCAGCGGGATCAGGTCGGGCTGTCGGCCCCGCGACCCGGGAATGCGAGACTTGACGCGTCACATCCCCAACAGGCCAGGAAGGAACAACGACAGCGCGGGCACATAGGTGACCAGCATGAGGAAGATCAGCATGGTCAGAAGCCACGGCCAGACCGCGACTGTCAGTTCGGTGATACCCATCTTGGTGATGCCAGAAGCGACGTAGAGGTTCAGGCCCACCGGGGGGTGGCACATGCCGACCTCCATGTTGACCACGATCATGATGCCGAAGTGCACCGGGTCGATGCCAAGGCGCACCGCGACCGGAAACAGGATCGGAGCCATGATCAGCACGATGGACGACGGCTCCATGAAGTTGCCGGCGGCCAGCAGCAGGATGTTCACCAGGATCAGGAACATCCACCAGCTCAGGCCCGCGCCCACCATCCATTCGCCCAAGGCCTGCGGAATACCCTCGCTGGTCATCAGAAAGCTGAACAGGACGGCGTTGGTGATGATGTAGAGAAGCATCGCCGACATGTTGGCCGAGGCCAAGAGCACGCGCGGCACGTCCTTCAGCCCCATGTCCTTGTAGACAAAGACGGCCACGATGAAGGCATAGACCGCCGACATCGCCGCCGCTTCGGTGGGGGTGAAAATGCCGGTATAGATGCCGCCGATGACGACGACGATCAGCAACAGGCCCCACATCGCCTCGCGGAAGGCAAGCCAGCGCTTGGCGAAATCAGCCTTGGCCAGACGCGGGTAGTTGAACTTGCGGGCGCGATACCAGGTGGTGAAAGCGAGAAACCCCGCCAGCATCAGGCCCGGAATGACCCCGGCCATGAACAGCTCTCCGACCGAGGCGCTGTCGACCGGCTGGCCGTCCGGCCCCGTGGCCTGCATGCCGCTGGTGGCGACCGCATACATCACCATTACGATGGACGGCGGGATCAGGATGCCCAAGGCTCCGGAGGTGGTGATGACGCCCGCGCCGAACTGCTTGGGAAAGCCCTGCGCTACCATCGCGGGCAGGATGACCGATCCGATGGCAACCACAGTCGCGGGCGATGACCCTGATACGGCGGCGAACAACGCGCAGGCGATGACGCCCGCGAGGCCAAGCCCGCCATGCCAGTGTCCCACCATCGAGGTGGCGAAGTTGATCATCCGCTTGGCGACGCCGCCGTGGGTGAGGAAATTGCCCGCCAGGATGAAGAACGGGATCGCCATGATCTCGAATTTCTCGATGCCGGTGAACAGCTTGAGCGCCACGGTGTCGATCGGCACATCGGTCATGGTGAACAGGAACGTCAACACCGTCAGGCCAAGCGAGATGGAAATCGGCATGCCGGTCAGCATCAGGATGACGAGCAGCGCGAAAATGATGAGGGCGCTCATGTCACTTGTCCTTCGGGTCTTCGGCAAGATCGCGCGGGGTCAGGTCCGATTGCAGGATCGCCTCGCCCATGGCGCCCGCCGGTTCATCGTCCAGACCGTCGACATGGCCGTGGTCGTGATGCGGCAATTCTCCGGTGCGAAAGAAGGCCCAGGCCACCTGCAGAAACCGGAAACACATCAGCGATGAGCCAAGCGGGATGGCCAGATAGACCAGCCACATCGGCAGCTCCAGGTCGGGCGAGATGGCCGAGCCATGATACATGTGCCAGACGAATCTGGTGCCCAGCGCGGCGATGGTCCCGGTAAATAGCGCCCCAGCCAAGAGGCCGAACAGGATGAAGAACCGCCGGCGCGGGGCGTCGAGGCGGTTGATCAGCACGTCGATGCCGACATGGATGCCGGTGCGCACGCCGTAAGCCGCGCCGAATTTGGCCATCCAGACGAACATGATGATGGTCAGTTCCTGCGCCCAGACCAGATTGATGGTCTTCAGCGCAAAGTAGGTGGATTTGGCGGCCGCGCTGACGCCGACCCAGCCGATGGACTTGAAATAGCCTACAGCGTCGGCCGTGAAGCCAAGGGCGTAGCGGTGGGTCACCGAGACAAAGATGATGATTGTGGCAAGCGCAATCAGGCTGCCGATCAGCACCTCTTCGGCCCGGTCAAGCAGGCGTAGCATGGCGCGACCTCCGGAAAGGATGAAAGGTGGGCGGCCCAGAGGACCGCCCGTTTGCTGACTACTGGCCCACGGCAGCTTTGACGGCTGCAATGGTTTCCGCACCGATCCGCTCGGCCATTTCGTCATGCACCGGGGCAAGGGCGGCCACCCAGGTGGCGCGCTCTTCTTCGGTCAGGTCATAGAACTCGGTCGTGCCGGCGGCTTTCATCGCCGCAAGCGCCTTGTCGTTCTCATCCTTGGCGATCGAGTTGGCGTATTCGGTGGATTCCATCAACGCCTTGTCCAGACCGGCACGCACGTCTTCGGGCAGGCCGTCCCAGAACTGCTTGTTCACGATCACCGCATAGCCCAGATAGCCGTGGTTCGACACGGTGGCGTGCTTTTGCACTTCGTTCATCTTCTGGGTGAACATGTTCGACGGCGGGTTTTCGGTGCCGTCCACCACGCCGGTTTGCAGCGCCTGATAGACCTCGGAGAACGCCATCACCTGGGGCACGGCACCAAGCGCGTTCATTTCCGCTTCCAGCACCTTCGAGGACTGGATGCGCATTTTCAGGCCCAGGAAATCATCCGGCGAATGCAAGGGCGAATTGGCCGACATGATCTTGAAGCCGTTGTCCCAATAGGCCAGCCCCTTGATGCCCTTGTCGTCCAGTTTGGCGAACAGGGCTTTGCCGACATCGCCCTGCGTCACCGCATGCAGCGCGTCATAGGACGGAAAGATGAAGGGCAGGTCGAACACCTCGAAATCCTGCACGCCCAAGGGGCCGAACTTGGCCAGCGACGGGGCAAGCATCTGGACGGCGCCCAGTTGCAGCGCCTCCATCTCTTCCTTGTCCTTGTAGAGCTGGCTGTTGGGATAGACCTCAACGTCCACGGCACCGTTTGTGTAAAGCTCGGCCAGTTCCTCAAACTTGGCGGCACCCTTGCCCTTGGGCGTGTCGGGGGCCACGACGTGGCTGAACTTGATGACGATCTTGTCTTGTGCGGTGGCGGCACCGGCAAAGGACAGGGCAAGGGCGGTGGCGCCTGCAAGGGCAGCAAGGCTGCGACGGGTCAGCATGGGGTTCTCCTCCAAAAGTCCGCCCTCCTCGGCGGATCGTCTGTGAAGATGCCGGAATGCGAAGGCTGCCGCTATTGTGGCTTTCCGCAATGGACAAGCGGCAAGCCCGGGTGCCAGAAAGGCGAGGTGTTCATCGGGGAGGGTGCGCACACGCCACAGGAAAGCGCCAACACGTCCAACCGCCCGGACGGAGGACAGGGTCCGGAGTCCGGGCTGACCGATAGCTTGATGGCTGTTCGGCGCTGGGACCTGTTGTCGATCATTCCGCTGGTGGCGATTGTGGCGCTGGTGGCGCTGGTGACGGCGTTGGTTTGGGGGGTGGCGCGCGGCGATGCGGAACGTGCCAGGACCAAATTGGCGACCGATGCGCTGTGGGTTGAACAGACCCTGCGCTTTCAGCTGGCCGTCGATGAAGATACCCTTGTGCGGCTGGTGCTGGATGCTGCCAGCGGCACGGCTCCCGATATCCTGCAGGCCCGCGCGCGTTTGCACATCGCATCAAATCCCGAGACGAATTCGGTGCAGTGGTTTGACCAGACCGGCGCGCTGATCGCCTCGGTGCCCGAAGGCATGGATCCACCTGGTTCAGAGCAGATCGCAGCGCTGCTTCAGTCTTCCGCCAAAACGGCGCGCCCGGTTTACGGCATCGCGAACGAGGGTGCCGCGCTTATGGCGCTGCGGCGGTCGGGCGAAGACGGGGGGCTGATCGTTGCCACGATTTCGCTGCCGATGATCCTTGACCGTCACATCCCCTGGTGGATCGCCGAGCAATATGCCGTGCGCATTTCCGATGCATCGGGCACTCTGGCCGACCGCGCCCGCCGTCCGGTTGCCGATGGGGCCCCGTCGCACAGCATCAGCTTTGACCCGCCGCTCAGCGGCACGGTGTTGCAGATCACCGCCTATGATCGCACTGCGGCTTTGGGCAATGCGGCGCTGATGGGAGCCATCATCGCGCTGTCGGCGTTTTCGGTGCTAGCCCTTCTGGTGGTGCAGCGCAGCGCCCAGCATCGCCGCCGCGCCGAGGAACGCCTGCGTGCTGAAATGGCGTTTCGCCGCTCGATGGAAGAAAGCCTGACCGTAGGCCTGCGCGCCAAGGATCACGAGGGCCGAATCCTTTACGTCAACGCGGCCTTCTGCAAACTGGTGGGCCTCTCCGCCCGCGCCCTGATCGGGCAAATGCCACCGATGCCCTACTGGCCCGCCGATGCGGTCGAGGAAACGCTGGCCCGCCAGCGCGCGCTTGCCGCAGGTGGGGCCGTGCCGCAAGCTTTCGAGACCCGGTTCATGCGAAACAACGGCACCGAGATCAACGTGCAGGTCTTTGAAGCGCCGCTGATCGACGCGCAAGGCACCCATCGCGGCTGGATGGGTTCGGTGATCGACATCACCGAAGCCAAGGAAACCGCCCGGCTGGCCCGGGCTCAGGACGAAAGCATCGCCCGCACCGGACGGCTGGTCACGCTTGGGGAAATGGCTTCGTCGCTGGCGCATGAACTGAACCAGCCGCTGTCGGCAATCGCCAGCTATGCGGCCGGCAGCCTGAACCTGATGGCCCAGGCTCAGCCCGACCTTGCGCTGCTTCGGCAGGCGCAGGAAAAGCTGCAGGTGCAGACCCGCCGCGCCGGGCAGATCATCCGCGGCATTCAGGACCTCGTCAAGAAACGCGAACCCAGTTTCTCGCAGGTGCAGCTGGCCGAGGTGGTCCAGAACACGCTGGCGTTTCTGGCCGCCGACGCGCGCGAAAGACACGTCCAGCTGGACGCTTCGCTGGCCGAGGTTCCGCCGCTTCTGGCCGATCCCATCCTGCTTGAACAGGTGCTGATCAACCTTGTGCGCAACGGGATGGAGGCAATGTCCGCCAATCATCAACGCGGTGCCACGCTGACGGTCAGCCTCGCTTCGGGCGAGGACGGGACTGCAGTCATCGAGATCGCAGACCAGGGTCCGGGCATTGCGGCCGAAGTCAGGGACCGGCTGTTTGATCCCTTTACCTCGACCAAGGCTGAAGGCATGGGCATGGGCTTGAACATCTGCCGCTCGATCATCGAGTTGCATCGCGGCCGGCTGGGCCACAGGCCCGGCCCGACCGGCGGCACGATTTTCAGCGTGATCCTTCCGGTGCGCAAACCGGACACCAGCGCGCGGGCTGCCGAATGACTGGCACCGCAATGGGCACGCTGGACATCGTCGATGACGAGAGCACCATTCGCGATGCCCTTGCATTTCTTTTTGCGTCTGTCGGCGTCCCGTCGCGCGGATGGCCGTCGGGCCGGGCTTTTCTGGACGCTTTGCCATTGGCCGAGTCCGCCTGCATCATTCTGGATGTACGGATGGAAGGTCTTTCCGGCCCCGAAACCTTTGATCGCCTGCGGGCCTTGGGGTGCGAAACGCCGGTAATCTTTCTGACAGGGCACGCCGATGTGCCGATCGCGGTGCAGTCTCTGAAAGCCGGGGCTTTCGACTTCATCGAAAAACCGTTCAACGACAACGCGATCATCGACGTGGCTTTGCGCGCGATCGCTGCCGACGAAAACCGGCGACGGAAATCCGGCCAGCAGCGCGACCTTGAGCAACGCCTGGCCAAGCTTTCCCAGCGCGAGCTTGAGGTGATGGACCTGGTGCTGCGGGGGTTCCTGAACAAGCAGATCAGTGATGCGCTTGGTATCGCCATGCGAACGGTCGAAGTTCACCGCAGCCGGGTTCTGGCCAAGATGTCCGCCCGAAACGCCGCCGAGTTGGCCGTTCTGTTGCAGGACCGGGCAGGCCGGGCAAGCTGACCTGAATACAGGGGCGAGTACACGCCCATCCCTTCGTCAGCGACGACCTGCACCACCGCTGGCCGAAGGCGGCATAGGCGCTGCAGCCGAACCTACCCGGCAACCGCGCTTGGCCTCGACGACGCGCGGCGGTTGAGGATCTGCCGCCGGACGAAAGCCGCGATGAACATCGCGGTCAGGATCAGCACGATGGTCGGTGCCGGGGCGCTGTCGATGAAAAAGCTGGCATAGGTGCCGCTCAGCATGGCCGACATGCAAACCATCACTGACACCCACAGCATCGTGGCGAACCGGCGCACCAGCAGGAAGGCGATGGCCCCCGGCGCGATCAGCAGAGCCACGGCAAGGATCAGCCCCGCCGCGGTCAGCGTGGCCACAATGGTCAAGGAGATCAGCGCCAGTAGGCCATAGTGCAGCGCACCTACCCACAGCCCCGACGCCTTTGCCTGCGCCGGGTCAAAGCTGTGCAACAGCCAGTCGCGCCATTTCAGACCGAGGATCAGCGCGACGAACGCCGAGATCACGCCAGACTGCCAAAGCTCGGTCGCATCCACGCCCAGCATGTTTCCGAACAGGATGTGGTCCAGATGCACGTCGGGCTTCACCGCAACGAACATCACGATGCCAAGGCCGAACATGCCCGAAAACACCACGCCCATCACCGTGTCCTGTTTCACCCGGCTGTTGCCGGCCAGAAACCCGGTGGCCAGCGCCGTGAACATACCCGCGCCAAAGGCTCCGATGATCAGCGGGATGCCCGCCACATAGGCCAGCACGATGCCCGGCACGATGGCGTGTCTGATGGCGTCTCCCATCAGTGCCCAGCCTTTCAGCACCAGGAAACACGACAGCATGGCCGTCGGCACCGCCACGATCATCGAGATCAGGAAGGCGTTCTGCATGAAGGGAAAGCGGAACGGCAAAAGCAGGGTATCAAGGTCGATCATGCCTGCACCTCCGGTCCGTCGCGCAGCGCGCGGGCAGCTTTAGCTCGCGCCGCCAGCAGTCCGTGCTTGGGGGCCAGCACGAAGACCACAAGGAAGATCAGGGTTTGCAGCGTGACGATGACCCCCCCGGTTGCCCCATCAAGGAAATAGCTGATGTAAGCGCCGACAAAGCTGGTGATGGTGCCGATGGCGACCGACGTCAGGATCAGCCGGGGGAACCGGTCGCACAAGAGGTAGGCCGTGGCCCCCGGGGTGACCACCATGGCAATCACCAGAAACGCCCCTACTGTCTGCATCGCCGCCACCACAGACGCCGACAGCAGCACAAAGAACATCGCCTTGAGAAGCCCAGGCCGCAACCCGATGGTGCGGGCGTGGTTTTCGTCAAAGAACGTGACCATCAGGTCTTTCCACTTGGCGGTCAGGATCACCAGCGACACCAGCCCGATGATGACCAGTTGCAGGGTATCTTCCGGCGTGATCGCCAGAATGTTGCCCATGGTGATGGTCATGATGTCGATCGGCACGGGGCTGATGGAGACCATGAAGAGGCCAAGCCCGAAGAACGAAGTGAAGATCAGCCCGATGATCACATCGACCTTCAGCCCCGAGCGGTCAGACAAGAACAGCATTGCCGCCGCCGCCAGCCCGCCCGACACAAAGGCCCCCAGCGCAAACGGCAGGCCCAGCATATAGGCCCCCGCCACCCCCGGCACGACCGAGTGTGACAGTGCGTCACCAATCAGCGACCAGCCTTTCAGCATCAGGTAGGATGACAGGAACGCGCAGACCCCGCCGACAAGGGCCGACACCCACATCGCGTTGGTCATGTAGCCGTAGCTGAACGGCTCCAGCAGGATTGCCATCATGATGCGGCATCCACTTTTTGCGTTTTGTCGCCGTATTGCACGAAGGGGCGTTCGTCATCGGTCATGATGGTGATGCTGCGGGTATCGCCATCATCATGCAGCGCGTCGCCGCCAAGGGTGAAATGGCGCAAGACACCGCCAAAGGCCGCCTCAAGGTTGGCGCGGGTAAAGGTGGTCTCAGTCGGGCCATAGGCCAGCACGGTGCCCTTGACCAGCACGGTGCGGTCGCAGAATTCGGGGACCGAGCCAAGGTTGTGGGTAGACACCAGCATCACACGGCCTTCATCGCGCAACTCGCGCAGCAGGGCCACGATCTGTTCCTCGGTGCGTACATCGACGCCGGTAAAGGGTTCGTCCAGCAGGATCACCTGACCGTCCTGCGCCAGCGACCGCGCCAGAAACACCCGCTTGCGCTGGCCGCCGGAGAGTTCACCGATCTGGCGGTGGCGGAAGTCCACCATGTTCACCCGCGCCAGCGCAAGGTCCACCGCCGCACGGTCAGCAGCCGACGGGCGGCGCAGGAAGCCCATGTGGCCATAGCGGCCCATCATCACCACATCCTCGACCAGCACGGGAAAGGCCCAGTCCACCTCTTCGGCCTGCGGGACGTAAGCCACAAGGTTGCGCTTCAGCGCCTCGCGGACCGGCAGGCCAAGAATACGGATGTCGCCCTTTGCCACGCCGACAAAGCCCATGATCGCCTTGAACAGGGTAGACTTCCCCGCCCCGTTCACCCCCACCAAAGCCGTCACCGTGCCGCGCGGAATGGCAAAACTGGCGTTCCACAAGGCGGTGTGACCGTTGCGGTAGGTCACGGTTACGTCATGGGCAACGATGCCCTCGGCGGCGAGGGTCAGTGCGGGGGCTTGGCCGTCCATCTTCAACTGGCTTTCCTTCAGGGCTTCAAATGCAGTGTGATCCTGCAACTGGGGCTGCAGGACCATGTGGAGCGATTCAGGCCGCGATCAATTGACGGCGGCGGTCAGGCCGGTTGCGACCGTCTCGGTCGTCACGCGCAATAGGTCCAGATAGGTCGGCACCGGGCCATCGGGCTCGCTCAGGCTGTCCACATACAGCACACCGCCGTAAGCCACCCCGGTTTCGCGGGCCACCTGTTCGGCGGGGGCGGTGTTGACGGTGCTTTCGCAGAACACCACCGGTATGGCGTTTTCCCGCACCCCGTCGATCACAGAGCGCACCTGCTGCGGCGTGCCCATCTGATCGGCGTTCATCGGCCAGAGATACAGCTCTTTCAGACCCAGATCGCGTGCCAGATAGCTGAAGGCGCCCTCACAGGTGACCAGCCAGCGCTTGTCCTCGGGCACGCCGGCTATAGCGGCTTTTAGGGGTTCAACGGCGGCGCGCAGCTTGTCCTTGTAGGCAGCGGCATTGGCGGCATAGACGGCGGCATTGGCCGGGTCTTGCGCTGAGAACGCCTTTTCGATGTTGTCGACATAGATCAGCGCGTTTTCCAGACCCATCCAGGCATGCGGGTTAGGCTTGCCCTCATAGGACCCCGAGGCGATCGGGATGGGGTTGATGCCATCGCTTAGCGTGGCCGATGGGATGTAGCCCAGATTGGTCAGGAACTGTTCGAACCACAGTTCCAGGTTCATGCCGTTCCACAGGATCAGATCGGCGTCCGAGGCGCGGACAATGTCCTGCGGGGTGGGTTCATAGCCGTGGATTTCCGCCCCCGGCTTGGTGATCGACACCACATCCGCCGCATCGCCCGCGACGTTCGAGGCCATGTCGGCAATGACGGTAAAGGTGGTGACCACGGTCAGCCGGTCATCTGCGGCGGCCGCGGTGGCAAAACCTGCAACGCTGCAGGCCAGAAGGGCGGAACGAAGCAGGGAGGAGAGCATGGCAGACCTTCTCTGTTTGGATGGGCTACTTGTAAATGCAAATCATTCGCAAAGTCAACGGAAATGAGAACCGTTCGCAAAAACGTGCTCCTACCTGCGATATTGGACAATCACTCTGCCATGGACGAAGCCCAGGACACCACCAACTGCGACGATCTGATCCGCGAGGCTGGCCTAAGCGTCACGCGCCAGCGCCAGACCATCGTGCGCATCCTGATCAAGGCGGATGACCACCCCGATGCCGATCACATGCTGACCAGCGCGCGCGAACACGACGCCAGCATCAGCCAGGCCACCACCCATCGCACGCTGGCCGCCCTGTCGGAAAAGGGGTTGGTGCACACGCATACGTTTGACAGCACTGCAGACCGGTTCGAACTCGCCGCCCGTCTTCCTTCCGCCAATCCGCCGCATAGGCCCACCGCCCTGCCCTCGCGGCTTGAGTTTGGCGCGCGGGGCCAATACACCAAGGGGACCAAGGAAGGACCGTCCCCATGCGCATTCACCAGGACCTCGCCGACACGATCGGAAACACGCCGCTTCTCAAGCTGAAGAAGGCCTCCGAGATCACCGGCTGCACCATCCTGGGCAAGGCCGAGTTCATGAACCCCGGCCAGTCGGTCAAGGATCGGGCGGCGCTTTACATCATCAGGGATGCCATCGCGAAGGGGCTGTTGAAGCCGGGCGGCACGATCGTCGAGGGCACGGCAGGTAACACCGGGATTGGCCTTGCGCTGGTCGGTGCGTCGATGGGGTTCCGGACGGTCATCGTGATCCCCGAGACGCAGAGCCAGGAAAAGAAGGACATGCTGCGGCTGGCAGGGGCAGAGCTGGTGCAGGTGCCCGCAGCCCCCTACCGCAATCCGAACAACTATGTCCGCTATTCCGGCCGTCTGGCCGAAGCCCTGGCCAAGACCGAACCCAATGGCGCGATCTGGGCGAACCAGTTCGACAATACCGCGAACCGTCAGGCCCATATCGAGACGACCGGCCCGGAAATCTGGGAGGAAACCGGCGGCAAGGTCGACGGCTTCATTTGCGCCGTGGGCAGTGGCGGGACGCTGGCGGGTGTGGGCATGGCGCTGCAGCCGAAGGGTGTGAAGATCGGGCTTGCCGACCCCGAGGGTGCGGCGCTGCATGCCTTCTACACCACCGGCAAGCTGGAAAGCCCCGGCACCTCCATCACCGAAGGTATCGGTCAGGGACGCATCACCGCGAACCTGGAAGGTTTCACCCCCGATTTCAGCTACCGGATCCCCGATGCCGAAGCGCTGCCGATCGTCTTCGACCTGCTGACCGACGAGGGGCTTTGCATGGGCGGGTCCACGGGCGTCAACGTTGCCGGCGCGATCCGCATGGCGCGCGAGATGGGGCCGGGCAAGACCATCGTCACCATCCTGTGCGACTATGGCAGCCGCTATCAGTCCAAGGTCTACAACCCGACCTTCCTGCGCGAAAAGGGCCTGCCGGTGCCGGACTGGCTGGATCGCCCTGCCCGCCCGATTCCGCCGGTTTTTGAGGACGCATGAGGCAGATCGTCCGATCGCTTTGGCTGGCGCTGGCGCTTGCAGTCACGCCGGCCCTCGCGCAGGACCAGACCGGCGAGAACCCACCCGCGACCCTGGAACCCGCGACCGACGGCGAGACGCTTGACTATGCGCTGTGGGAAGGGCTTGCCGACCGGGCCGAAGCCGAGATCGAGAACCGCAACACCTCGTCCGAACGGATCGAGGAGATCCGGGCCCAACTGGCCAAGTGGCGTGCCGCGCTGCTGAATGCGCAAAGCGCGAACTCTGCCCGTATCGCCACGCTGCGCCAGCAGATCGACGCGCTGGGACCCGCACCGGCAGAGGGCGCGACCGAGGCCGACGAAATCTCGGTTCGGCGGCAGGAACTGGCAAGCCAGCTTGTCAGGTTTCAGGCCCCCGGCATCGCGGCCGAAGAGGCCTACCGCCGGGCAGATGGCCTGATTGACGAGATCGACCGCACTCTGCGCGAACGCCAGGCGGACCAGCTTTTGCAGCTCTGGCCCTCGCCCCTGAACCCCGGCAACTGGCCCGAGGCGGCCATCGGCTTTGCCGACACGGTGCAGCGGCTGTGGGACGAAACGGTCGACGCCTGGGAGGACCCCAAGGCGCGGGCGGAACTGTTCAACAACCTGCCGCTGATCCTCGTCCTGGTGATGGTCGCGGTCGCACTGGTCGTCTACGTCCGCCGCTGGATCGAGCGCTTTACCGAACGCCTGCAGGAGGGTGCCTCGGTTCGCGGGCGGCACTTCTGGGCGATGATCGCCTCATTGGGCGGGATCATCCTGCCGACGCTTGGGGTGGTGCTTCTGTCCTGGGCGCTGCTGGCCAGCGGGATGCTGGGGGACGTGGGCGCGCTGATTGCGGTTGCCCTGCCCTTCGCGGGCTTCGTGGTCTTCGGTTTTGTCTGGCTTGGCGCCAGAGCCTTTCCCCGCTTGCAGGGCGACGGTGCGATGCTGCCACTGCCGCCGGAACGGCGGTCCGAGGGGCGTTTCCTGTCGGTAATGATGGGGCTGGTGATCTCGGCAGAGATGCTGCGCAGCGCGGCGATGGATGCGCAGGCCTATTCCGATGCCACGACGTCGGTCATGTCCTTCCCGATCCTTCTGACCGGCGGGCTGGTGCTGATCCGCCTTGGCCGGACGCTGCGCAAGACGCGGGACGCCGACGAAAAGGGCACAAGCTATGCGCTGCGGCTGATCCAGATCCTGGCGCGGGGCCTGACCGTCCTTGGCATCGCCGGACCGGTGCTGGCGGGCTTTGGCTATGTCCAGGCCGCCGAGGCGGTGGTCTACCCCGCGATGCTAAGCTTTGCGCTGCTGACCTTCCTCTTCATCCTGCAGCGGCTGATCGGCGATGCCTGGACCCTGGTCACCCGGTCGGAAGAAACCGCCCGCGAGGCGCTGGTGCCGGTCTTGGCCGGGTTCGGCCTGTCCATCGCAGCGCTGCCGGTGCTGGCGCTGATCTGGGGCGCGCGCCTGTCCGACCTGACCGAGCTTTGGACCCGGTTCACCGAAGGCTTCCAGCTGGGCAGCACGACGATCTCGCCGTCGAACTTCATGATCTTCGCGATTGTCTTCATCATCGGCTACATGCTGACGCGCCTTTTCCAGGGGGCGCTGCGAACGACGATCCTGCCGAAGACCCGGATGGACCAGGGCGGACAAACGGCCCTGGTGGCCGGGATCGGCTATGTCGGCGTCTTTCTTGCCGCACTCATCGCGATCAATGCGGCCGGGATTGACCTTTCCGGCCTTGCCATCGTCGCCGGTGCCCTGTCCGTCGGTATCGGTTTCGGCCTGCAGCAGATCGTGTCGAACTTCATCTCGGGCGTCATCCTTCTTGTGGAACGCCCGGTGTCCGAAGGCGACTGGATCGAGGTCGGCGGCGTGCAAGGCAAAGTGCGGGCGATTTCTGTGCGCTCGACCCGGATCGAGACCTTCGACCGCAACGATGTCATCGTGCCGAATGCCGACCTGATCACCGGGCGCGTCACCAACTGGACGCGGTTCAACCTGTCAGGCCGGATCATCGTGCCGGTTGCGGTTGCCATGGGGTCGGATACGAAACGGGTGGAGCGGATCCTGAAAGAGATCGCCGAGGAACAGCCGATGGCCATCCTCACGCCGGCGCCGGTCATCGCCTTCATGGGCTACACCGCGACACAGCTGACCTTCGAGATCCGGGTCATCCTGCGCGACGTGAACTTCGGCGTGCAGGTCCGCAGCGACATCTACCATCGCATTCTGGAACGGTTTGCGGCTGACGGCATCGACATCGTGCCGCCCCCTGCCCCGCCTGCCGAACCCGATCCCGTGAAGACCGCCGAGACGCTGCTTGCAATGGCTGACCTTGTCGACCGCGGCAAACCGGCTCCGACGCGACGCAGACCTGCCAGCACGGAAAGCGATGTGAAAGGGGCAGACCGGTGACCGAACTTCTCTTCCGCGAGGACGCCTATCTGACGACGGCTGAGTGCCGGATTACGGGTCACACACCCGAGGGCGGGCTGATCGTCGACCGGTCGATCTTCTATGCGACCAGTGGCGGCCAGCCCGGGGACAGTGGTGTGCTCGACTGGGGCGGGACGCGGATGGTGATTGCCACCGCACTGAAGGTCGATGGTGGCATCGCGCTGATCCCGGCCGAACCCGCGCCGATGCCCCCGGTGGGCACGCCCGCGCGGCAAATGATCGACTGGAACCGGCGTCACCGGCACATGCGGGTCCACACCGCATTGCATCTTCTGTCGGTGGTGATCCCGCTGCCGGTCACAGGCGGCCAGATCGGGGCGGACAAGGGGCGGCTCGACTTCGACATGCCGGACCCACCGGGCGATGTCGCGGCACTGGAAGAGGCGCTGAACAGCCTGATCGAGCGTGACCTGACGGTCAGTGATCAGTGGATCAGCGACGCGGAGCTTCTGGCAAATCCGGGCCTAGTGAAGACCATGTCGGTCCACCCGCCAATGGGCCAGGGCCAAGTCCGGCTGGTGCGGATCAGCGACGGGGCGGCACAGATCGACCTGCAGCCCTGCGGTGGCACCCATGTCCGCCGCACCGGCGAGATCGGCCGGGTCGAGATCGGCAAGATCGAGAAGAAGGGTCGCCAGAACCGCCGGGTGACGATCACGCTGGCCTGAGGCTGGAGCACGGGGCAAGACGACCTGGCCGGAAAATCGACGCCGCGAATTGTGGCTTGCACCAGATAGCCCCTTGAACGCATGTGCAAAGCCGGGGTATCAGCCCCAGACGGACAGTTGGCCGAGTGGTCGAAGGCGCACGCCTGGAAAGTGTGTAGGCGGGGAACCGTCTCGAGGGTTCGAATCCCTCACTGTCCGCCACTTTCCGAAGCTTTATATATACTTAGCAATAGGTTACGTCTAAAAATGAACCAAACGTCCCCTATCATATCCCCCACACCGTATAAAGAGGTATCTAGGGTCAGGACCCATTGATCTGCTTGAGGCCGCTCAGGCTGCGTGATTCAAAGCCCTGCACTGACGGGGGTGATTATGAGCAACCTTTTCTGGCTGACGAACGAGCAGATGGAGCGGTTGAAGCGGTGCTGTCAGAGGAACTCTTCTTGAGCTGACCGTGGCGCCCAGCTAGCCTTGCCGAATGACAAAACGCTCCCCATTCCGGTACTTCAAGACGAGCCCAGAGATCATCCGCCTGGCGGTGATGTACTACATCCGGTTCCCATTATCCCTGCGCAACGTCGAGGATCTCCTGCACGAGCGTGGTATAGAGGTGAGCCACGAGACTGTACGTTTCTGGTGGAACAGGTTCGGCCCGATGTTCGCCGCTGAGATCAGGGGAAAGCGTGTCGAAGCGATGCGCGCCCATCGCCACTGGCAGTGGCACCTGGACGAGGTCTACGTGAAGATCAACAGGGTGACGCATTACCTTTGGCGCGCTGTCGATCACGAGGGCGAGGTACTCGAAAGCATTGTCACCAAAACGCGCGATCGCAAGGCAGCGTTGAAATTCTTGAAAAAGTCGATGAAGCGGCATGGCCGTCCGGAGACCATCGTGACGGACCGGCTTCGATCCTACGGCGCCGCCCTGAAAGACCTGGGCCGCGGAGATGACCGCGAGATGGGGCGCTGGCTCAACAAACGAGCTGAGAACTCGCACCTGCCTTTCCGACGACGCGAGAGAGCGATGTTGCGGTTCCGGCGCGTGCATACTTTACAGAAGTTCGCTTCAGTCCATGCCTCGGTCCACAACCACTTTCCGACGGAGCGCCACCTCCAAGATCGCAACACCTACAAGCAGACACGCGCCGCCGCTCTCGTTGAGTGGCGCGGCCTTCTCGTTGCCTGATCGGAGGCTGGGGTTGGGGTAACGGAGACTGGTTCGCATTCGTCGGAAAGCACCCCCCGAGGTGCTGTCAGGGCGTCTCAGCTCGATCGTCTGATTGGGACCCGGTACTCGGACTTCATCAGGGCCAGCGGTCACCCGCACCGCGCCAACGGGCCGGACACATGACCGCACCCCGCAGCGATCACTCTCTACTCAGTCAACCCTTGGACAAACGGAGCTGTCCACTCATGAAAGCTCCGTCTTTAACCAATCCCAAAGCACGTTGACCGGTGGGCGGGCGAAGTTTCGCTGCCAACACGACATGTAAATCGGCTCGGTTCGATCCAGCGCGACAGGGCTTGCGGGGACGAGGCGGCCATCCCTTAGTGGCTGGTCAGCCTGACGGGTGGTGGCAAGGCAGACTCCATAGCCCAGGATGGCGGCCTGAAGCATTTGGCCGGTGTCGGAAAAGTTGAGGCCGCGGGCGAATTCAGTTCGAGTGGACCCGACCTGCGAAAACCAGGACTGCCAGTCGTTCAGTGTCTCGTCATGCAACAGCGAAGCTGCATCCAAACGGGCACTGTCCGGCAGGTCCGGAAGCTTGGCGGCAAGGTCAGGGGCGCAAAGCGGCAGAAGCCGGTCATGATCGAGCAGAATGGATCGCGCGCCCTTGTCGGCCCAAGGCTGGGGGCCTAGGACGACGTCGATCTCTGCCTCTTCAGGGATGTAACTGTCATCGCTGGTATGGACCCAAGGGTCGACCCAGGGATGAGCCGCCCTGAGGTCTGCCAAGCGCGGCAGGAACCACCCCGTCGCCAACGCGGCAGGCATCATGATGATGACCGAACCGGGTTTGGAGTAGGCGTTCAGACGGCGCACCCCATGGCGCAGTTCCTCCAGCGCTGTTTGCGTGGTGATCAGGAAATCGCGGCCCGCATCGACCAGTTCGATCCTGCGCCCGATGCGCCGAAAGAGGGGCTGACCCAGGTGATCCTCCAACGTGCGGATCTGATGGCTGATTGCCGACTGGGTGATGTTCAACTCCTCCGCCGCGCGAGAGAAGCTTTGCAGCCGGGCTGCCGCTTCAAAGCCGATCAGGGTGGAAAGCGGTGGAAGGCTTCGATAGGTGCTCATGAGCCATTTTGTCAACGGCGGAGACAAAACCGGCCACGTGGCGGCGCAAAACCAGGCCAGTGGTTGGGTGCAAAGCGGCATGGCGCGCGCGCTCGCGAGATAGCTGGCGCGTGCCATGGCGCATTGGCCCGCAGGGCCAATTCATTGA
>JBGSVS010000332.1:0-1976 GCA_041752895.1 Tabrizicola sp. | reverse complement strand
GCGCGCGGCGGCGGAGGCTGGAGGAGCCGACGGTGGCGCCTTGGGGCAGGTCGGCGATGCTGGCGTAGCCGGGGGAGACGAAGGCATCGCGCACGTCGGCGCGGGGGAGGTAGCAGTCGAGGATGAGGCCGTCCGGCTGCTGCGTCGGCATGTCCTTCATCGAATGGACGGCGATGTCGATGCTGGCGTCCAGAAGCGCCTCTTCAATCTCGCGCGTGAAAAGGCCCTTGCCGCCGATCTCGCGCAGGGCCTTGTCCTGGATCTGGTCGCCGGTGACCTTGATCACCACGATCTCGAAAGCGGTTTCGGGCAGGGCGAAGGCGGCCATCAGGCAGCGTCGCGTCTCATGCGCCTGCCAGAGGGCGAGGGGTGAGCCTCGGGTGCCGATCTTGAGGGGCTGTGCGGGGGCGGGCAGATCATCGCTCATGCACCAAGGCTTAGCGCTGTCAGGCGGGGCTGACAACTCTTGACAAGGCGGGCGGGGCAGCCGACCCATGGGTCCGACACGGAAAGGGCCTGACATGACCAAGACGATCCTGCGCGCGCTGAAGGGTGAGGTGCTGCCGACCCCGCCGATCTGGATGATGCGCCAGGCGGGCCGCTATCTGCCGGAATACCGTGAGACGCGGGCCAAGGCGGGGGATTTCCTGTCGCTGTGCTATAACCCCGAGTTGGCCGCCGAGGTGACCTTGCAGCCGATCCGGCGCTATGGGTTCGATGCGGCGATCCTGTTTGCCGATATCCTTTTGCTGCCGCAGGCCTTGGGCCCGAAGCTGTGGTTCGAGACAGGCGAAGGCCCGCGGATGGAGACGACGGACACGGCGTCGCAGGTGGCGAACCTGAAGCCCATCGAGGCGATCCACGAGACGCTGGCCCCTGTCTATGAAACGGTGCGGATCCTGGCGCGGGCCTTGCCGAAGGAGACGACGCTGATCGGCTTTGCGGGCGCGCCCTGGACGGTGGCGACCTATATGATCGCGGGGAAGGGCTCGAAGGACCAGGCGGCGGCGCATGCGTTGAAGGCCTCGGACCGGGCGACGTTTCAGGCGCTGATCGACAAGATTTCGGACGCGACGGTGGAATACCTGTCGGCGCAGATCGAGGCGGGGGCCGAGGTGGTCAAGCTGTTCGACAGCTGGGCCGGGTCACTGAAAGGCCAGGATTTCAAGGACTTCGCCGAAGCCCCGACCGCAAAGATCATCGCGGCGGTGAAGGCGCGGCATCCGGGCATTCCGGTCATCGCCTTCCCGCGTGAGGGCGGGCAGGGCTATATCGGGTTCGCGCACCGGACCGGGGCGGATTGCGTCGCGATCGACAATTCGGTCAGCCCGGAATGGGCGGCGGCGAATGTGCAGATCGACGGCCCGGTGCAGGGGAACCTCGCGCCCGAGCATATGGTGACGGGCGGGCAGGCGCTGATTGCGGCGACCCAGCATGTCGTGCGGGCGTTTTCCAAAGGGCCGCATATCTTCAACCTTGGCCACGGGATCACGCCCGACGCGAACCCGGACCATGTGCAGTTGATGATCGACACGGTGCGGGGAGCCTGAGGGCGCTTGGGCCTGCCCCGGGTTTTTGCAAATCCGGCACGCGGGGGCAACACGGGCGGCAAGCCGTGCCGGAGCGACCGGTGCCGGGTCCGGACCTTGCAGAAAGCCTGAGACAGGCCCCGCCAGCGCGGTTGCGGCACCGCGCCGGAGGCTTGTCGTGCGACTTCGTCTTCTCCTCGCGGACGTGGGTCAGAAGGCGGCCTGATCCCGGGTCAGCGCGTCAGGCGCGGCCACCTAAGCATGGATCGCGCCGTCACCGCAGGCCAGCGCCGCCTCGCGCACCGCTTCGGACCAGGTCGGATGGGCGTGGCAGGTCAGCGCAAGGTCCTGGGCTGAGGCGCCGAACTCCATCGCAACGCAGACCTCATGGATCAGGTCGCCCGCCGCCGGGCCGATGATGTGGCAGCCGAGGATGCGGTCGGTGGC
>JBGSVS010000331.1:0-3937 GCA_041752895.1 Tabrizicola sp. | reverse complement strand
GGCGGCGAGCGCGGTGAGTTCCGGCTTGGCGGCGGGGAGAGGCGTCTCGACGAGGCGCAGGCGCGAGATCACACGTTCCACATTGCCGTCGACCACGGTCGCGGGTTCGTCGAAGGCGATCGCGGCGATGGCGCTGGCGGTGTAGGGGCCGATACCGGGGAGGGTCAGAAGGCCTTCACGCGTCGTCGGGAACTGGCCGCCGTGATCGGCCACGACCGCGCGGGCGCATTTCAGCAGGTTGCGGGCACGGGCGTAGTAGCCAAGACCCGCCCATTCGCCCATCACATCAGCATCCGGCGCGGCAGCCAATGCAGCGACCGTTGGCCAGCGGGCGGTGAAGCGGTGGAAGTAGTCCTTCACGGCGGCGACGGTGGTCTGCTGCAGCATCACCTCGGACAGCCAGACGCGGTAGGGGTCAGGCCTTGCACCGGCGGCCCGGTCCGAAGGAGAGACGCGCCACGGCATCACGCGGGCATGGGCGTCGTACCAGGAGAGGAGTTGGGCGGAGAGGGATTCGGGGTCCTGCATCGTGGCGAAGATAGCGGGCGGGCGGGCTGGTGCCAGAGGCCACGAATTTTCGACGAAAATTCGGGGCTGCGCCACACGCAACCCGTCACGCGATCTTTATGAACCAAGCCACATTGGCCACTGGCAAGCTTTGCTGGCCGAGGTAGAATAGTGGCAAATGGCCCGTAAGCCCCATGCCTCTCCGACATCCGAACACCGCATGCGCGGGTTCGAGCCAGCCTTCGGGCTGATGAAGGAGGCTGTCCGCAGCGCCGGAGAATCGCGAGGCTTTGCCGTCGCGCGCCTCTTGACCCATTGGGCCGAGGTCGCGGGCGAAGAAATGGCGCGCAAGACCCGGCCGGTGAAGATCGGCTACGGCAAGGGCAACATGGGGGCGACCTTGACCCTTCTCGTCAAGGCTGCCGAGGCGCCGATGGTGCAGATGGCCTTGCCGGTCCTGAAGGAGCGCGTGAACTCCGTCTACGGCTACAACGCCATAAACCACATCCATCTGACCCAGACGGCGGCCACGGGCTTTGCCGAAGGGCAGGCGGAGTTCTCTCCGGCCCCCAAGCCTGCAAAGGCCGCCGACCCTGTGACACGCGCCAAGGCGCAAGCGGTCGCAGGCGATGTGGCAGACGAAGGATTGCGGGCTGCGCTTGAACAGCTTGCCGAAAACATCTTAACTCGCCGCCGACCGTGATCTCGCGGAATGCAAAAGGAAGCTGACCCATGCTGAAACTGAACCGCCGGGCGATGATTGCCCTTGCCGCCGCCGCAACCGCGGCCATGACACCGGCGCTGGCGCAGGAAGCCGCAACCGCCGAGACAGCCACGGCCGGACCGGGCGATTTCTCGATCGGCGCGGCAGATGCCAAGGTCAAGCTGGTCGAATATGCCAGCTTCACCTGCCCGCACTGCGCCACCTTCCACGACACCGTCTTCCCCAAGCTGAAGGCGGAATACATCGACACCGGCAAGGTCCACTTCACCCTGCGCGAGGTCTATTTCGACCGCTATGGCCTGTGGGCCGCGCTGATCGCCCGCTGCGGCGGCGAGATGAAATACTTCGGCATCCATGACATGCTGTTCGCCAAACAGGCGGAATGGGCGGCGTCGGACGATCCGATGCAGGTGGTCGAGAACCTCAAGACCATCGGTCGCACCGCCGGGCTTGAGGACGCGGCGATGGATGCCTGCCTGAACGATGGCCCGAATGCCGAGGCGTTGATCAAGCAGTTCCAGACCAATTTCGAGGCCGATGGCGTCGAAGGCACGCCGACGCTGTTCGTCAACGGCACCAAGCATTCGAACATGACCTATGAGGAGCTTAAGGCGATCATCGACGCCGAACTGGCAACGTAATGTCCGCACCACTGGAGGGTATCCGCGTCATCGAACTGGCGCGGATCCTGGCCGGTCCCTGGGCCGGGCAAACTCTGGCCGACCTTGGCGCGGATGTCATCAAAGTCGAAGCGCCCGAGGGCGATGACACCCGCCGCTGGGGTCCCCCTTTCATCGAGGCCGGGGGCGAGCGCACGGCGGCCTATTTCCACGCAGCAAACCGAGGCAAGCGCGGGATCACCTGCGATTTCCGCACCGCCGAAGGGCAAGAGATCGTGCGCCGCCTGGTGTCCGACGCCGATGTGGTGATCGAGAATTTCAAGGTCGGGGGGCTGGCGAAATACGGGCTGGACTATGCCTCCCTGCGCAAGGTGAACCCGCGTCTGATCTATTGCAGCATCACCGGTTTCGGGCAGGACGGGCCTTACGCGCATCGGGCGGGGTATGACTTCATCATCCAGGGCATGTCCGGGCTGATGAGCGTGACGGGGCCAGCCGACGGTCAGCCGCAGAAGGTGGGCGTTGCGGTGACGGATGTGTTCACCGGGGTCTATGCGGCCACTGCGATCCTGGCGGCGCTGGTGCAGCGCGGGCGGACGGGGGAAGGCCAGCAGATCGACATGGCGCTTCTGGATGTCGCCACCAGCGTGATGGCGAACCAGGCGATGAACTACCTCGCCTCGGGCAAGGTGCCGGGGCTGATGGGCAATGCGCATCCGAACCTGGCACCCTATGCGGTCTTCGACTGCAAGGATGGCTGGCTGATCCTGGCCACGGGCAACGATGGGCAGTACCAGCGGCTGTGCGAGGTGCTGGGGCTTAAGGCGATGGCCACGGACCCGCGGTTCCTGACCAACGCCGACCGGGTTGCGAACCGGGCCGCGATGACCGAAGTCTTGACGGCAGCGACGAAGACCTGGGCCAAGGCCGAGCTTCTGGCCGCCTGTGAGGTTGCTGGCGTGCCCGCCGGTCCGATCAACGACTTGGCCGAGGTCTTTGCCGACCCGCAGGTCGTGGCGCGGGGCCTGCAGATCGCGCCCGAGGGCCTGCCGGGGGTGCGAAGTCCGATGACGTTTTCGGGTGCAGACCTGGCGCTGGACCGCCCTGCCCCACGGTTGGGCCAGCATCAGGACGAGGTTCTGGGCGAGGCCTGAATTACGACTTTTCTGCGAAAAATCACGTTGCAGGCTCCGCTTCCAGAATATCGCCGGGCTGGCAGTCAAGTGCTGAGCAGATCGCGGCGAGGGTCTCGAACCGGATGCCTTTGACCTTGCCGGATTTCAGCAGGCTGAGGTTCTGTTCGGTGATGCCGATGCGTTCGGCCAGTTCTCGCGACCGCATCTTCCGTCGGGCCAGCATCACGTCGAGGCGGACGACGATCTTTAGCTCGGGCGCAGCCATCAGACGAAGCCTTCGTTCTCGGCCTTGACGGCGGCGGCTTCGCGCATGGCCCAGCCGATGACAGTCAGCAGCCCCGCTGCCATCAGGAACCCCAGCCTGCCGCCGTCAAGACCGATGGAGAGCGTCTTCTGCGGGGCGTTCCAGCTGAGGATCAAGGTCTGCAGTGTCGGCACGAGGACGGTGAACAGCGCGACGAGGACGAGCATGCGCCCGATCTGCAGGATGGTGTCGGCATTTGCGGGGCTGAGGACCTCGCCATCCCGGTAAAGGGCAAAAAGCCGGACCATGGCGCGGAGGGCTGCGACCAGAGGCAGGACCGCGACAAGGGCGATGGCGGCGACGAGGCCGGCCTGTGGCACGGTGACTTTTGTGCCCGGGGCAAGTGTGGGGGCGCGCGAGAGGAGCCAGGCGGGGTCGGTGACCGCCTTGCCAGCGTAAAGCAGGACGACCAGCGGCAGGACGACCGATAGGGAAAGGGCGATCCAGTAAAGGAGGCCGGACAGGTTCCGGAGGGGCGTTGTTTTGCACGGAAAACCTCTTTTCGCGGCGATAATTTATCGTATAACAGTAAAAGATGACTGTCAAAGGAGATTCGTTATGTCTTGGAGTTCTGCTTTTCTTGCTGCCGCCCTGCTGCTAGGCGCCTGTTCGGCCATCGTGCCATCCACGGCGGCCCGGCTGGCTG
>JBGSVS010000330.1:0-1563 GCA_041752895.1 Tabrizicola sp. | reverse complement strand
ACCGGCTGGGAAAGGCTGAGGCGCAGTTCCAGCCCGCCCCCTGTCGCCACGATGCCCGACCGCAGCCCGTCGACCCGGGCGAGCGCCGACAGGTCCTGCCCCCGGACCGGCAGGCAGGCGAAAAGCAGAAGGACAAGCGCGCGAAAAAGGATCATCGCCGCCTTATCCCCGCTTGGCCCACGGATGTAAATTCCGGTCGGGGCCAGCGCCACCCGCCCGTGGCCCTTGCATCACAAAGCGGCGAGCGGCTTGTCTCCCCCATGGACCGCCCCTATCCTGCGCCCCGCGCCCTGTCCGTAGGAGACCAGATGCTTCGCCTCGCCCTTGCCCTTACCCTGGGCCTTGCCAGCCTTCCCGCCTTCGCCGAAGAGCCCGCGATGTCCGAGGCCGAACGCAAGGCCTTCCGCGAAGAGGTCCGCGCCTATCTGCTGGAAAACCCCGAAGTCCTGGTCGAGGCGCTGGACGTCCTGCAGAAGCGCGAAGAAGACGCCGCGCTGAAGCGCGATGCGGACTACCTTGCCGCCAATGCCGACCGGGTGTTCAACAGCCCGGATGACTGGGTCGGGGGCAACCCGAAGGGCGACGTGACGCTGGTCGAGTTCATGGATTACCGCTGCGGCTATTGCCGCCAGGCCTATGCCGAGGTCGAAGAGCTGGTGAACACCGACGGCAAGATCCGCTTTGTCGTCAAGGAGTTCCCGATCCTGGGCGAGGAATCGATGCTGGCGGCGCAGTTCGCCATCGCGGTCCGTCAACTGCATGGCGACGCGGCCTATGCCTCGGTCCACGATACGCTGATGTCGCTGCGGGGCGCGCCCAATCCTGAAACCCTGTCGCGGGTGGCCAAGGACCTTGGGTTTGACCCGAAACCGATCCTGGCGCGGATGCAGTCTCCGCAAGTCATGGCGGTGATCCAGGCCAACTACGCCCTTGCCGAAGAGTTGGAGCTTACCGGCACCCCCGCCTTCATAATGCGCGACGGCGTGATGCGCGGCTATGCGCCCTTGGACGTGATGCGCGAATTCGTGGCCGACGCCCGCACGGGCGGCTGATACGCGCAGTCCGGCTCTCGACAGCGGCGGCCTGCCTGTGCAGGGTGGTCCCGGCCCGTGATGCGGGTGCATCGGGACCACGACATGACCAAGACCTATCTCATCCTTGTTGCGGCCATCGTGGCGGAAGTCATCGCCACCACGGCGCTGGCCCGGTCAGAGAGCTTCACCCGGCTCTGGCCCTCGCTTGGGGCAGTCCTGGGCTATGCCGTGGCCTTCTGGCTGCTGTCCTATCCGTTGCGGGTGATGCCGACCGGGGTGGTCTACGCGATCTGGTCGGGCATGGGGATCGTCCTGATCAGCGGCGTGGCCTGGGTCTGGTATCGCCAGACGCTCGACTTCGCCGCGATCCTGGGGCTGGCCTTCATTCTAGTGGGGGTGCTGATCGTCAACCTCTTCTCGAAGTCGATCCCGCACTGACCCGCATCAGGCCTCGATCGCCGCGGGCTCGGGCCGGACGGACTGGACCAGCCAAAGACCCAGCCCCAGCACCACCAGCGCGCCACCCACC
>JBGSVS010000329.1:0-2288 GCA_041752895.1 Tabrizicola sp. | reverse complement strand
AACGTGCCGCCCGACCGGGGATGCGTCCCCGCCAGCGCCTTCAGGAACGAGGTCTTGCCCACCCCGTTCGGCCCCATGATGCAGGTGATCTCCCCGGCCTTCGCGGCAAAATCGATGCCGTGCAGGATGCGGGCACCACCGTAGTGCAGGGTCAGGCCCGTGGTTTCCAGCATCGCATCCGACATCAGCCGCGCCCCAGATAGACGGCGATCACCTGGGCGTCGCGGGTGACGTGGTCCAGGGACCCCTCGGCCAGCACGCTACCCTCATGCAGCACTGTGACCCGGCAGTTCAGGCGGCGGATGAACTCCATGTCATGCTCGACCACGACAACCGCCCTGGATTTCGCCAGGTTCACCAGAAGGTCGGTCGTATGCTCGCGCTCTGCCGGGGTCATCCCGGCGGCCGGTTCGTCGACCAGCAGTAACCGAGGCTCCTGCGCCAGAAGCATCGCGATTTCCAGCCATTGCTTCTGCCCGTGGCTCAACTCGCCCGACTTGCGCTGCAGGTGTTCGCCAAGGCCGACCTCCTCGGCCAGCGCGCGGACGCGGGTCATATCGGCAGGTTTCGGTGACCAGAACAGAACCTTCCACGGGCTGCGGTTGGCCTTCAGCGCCAGGATCAGGTTCGCCTCGACGGTCTGGTCCTCGAACACCGTGGGGCGCTGGAACTTGCGGCCGATACCTTCGCGAGCGATCCGGGCTTCGGTCATCCCGACCAGCGACAGCGACTTCTCCCCGAACGTCACGCTGCCCTCGTCGGGCCGGGTCTTGCCGGTCACGATGTCCATGAAGGTGGTCTTTCCCGCCCCGTTCGGCCCGATGATCGCGCGCAGTTCCGCATTGCCGATTTCGAACGACAGGTTGTTGATCGCGCGAAAGCCGTCAAAGGTGACCGACACGCCCGAAACCTCTAGCAGCGCGGTCATTGCCGGGCCTCCTGTTCCTGCAGGCTGCCGTCATCGGGGCCAAGCGGAGCGCCCTTGCGGTCGGGCGTCGCGATCCGCTGCAACCGGTCGAACAAGCCACCGATCCCTTTCGGCGCGAACAGGGTGACCGCAACGAAGCTTAGGCCCAGGATCACCAGCCACCAGTCGACCCAGTTCAGCGCGACTGGCCCAACCCGGATGTCGGGCAACCGGCCCGAGGTGAAAAGCGACGACAAAAGCGTGACGAAAGCCGCCCCGATCACCGCGCCATACAGCCGCCCCCGCCCGCCGATAGCGACCCAGACGGCAAGGTAAATCGAGGCAATCGGCGCCAGTTCCGCCGGGTTGATGATCCCGGCTTGCGGGTAATACAAGACCCCTGCCACCGCAGCGACCAGTGCTGTCAGGGTGAAGAGGAACAGCTTGTAGGTCTCGACCGGGTAGCCAAGGAACCGCACCCGCGCCTCGTCATCACGGATGGCGCGGATCACGGACCCGAACTTGCCGGAAACGACCCAGTTAAGCGTGAGGTAACCAAGGCCCAGCGCAAGGGCCGAGGCCCAGAAGAACCAGATCGACACGATGTCCTGCGACGTGTCGGTCAACCCCGGCAGGTTCTGCAACCCCGACAACCCGTTGTTCCCGCGCAGACCGGAGTCGTTCTGAAAAAGGTAGAGCGCCAGTGCCAGCGTCATTGCCTGGGTCAGGATCGACAGGTAAACGCCCGTCACCCGCGACCGGAACGCCAGCCAGCCGAAGATCAGCGCCAGAAGGCCAGGAACCGCCAGCGCCAGGATCAGCTGCAGGGGCAGCGAATGGGCAAAGGACCATATTGCGGGCAGGTCCGACGACCCAACGACGCCGAAAATCTGTGTGGCGATGCCTTGTTGCACCTCCTCGGGCGTAGGAGGCAAGCCGCCCTGCGCCAACGCCTGGACCACGATCTCTTCGGTCCGGGCATACATCAGCCACATGCCGATCATGTAGCCACCAAGCGCGAAGAACGCCATGTGGCCCAGCGACAGGATCCCCGCATAGCCCCAGATCAGGTCCATCGCCAAGGCGACCAGGCACAGACACAGCGTCTTGCCCAGCGTCTTGACGAACGAGGTCGAGATGACGCCCGCGCCAAGCCCGTCGGACAGCAGGGTGACGGCAAGGGTGAAGACCGCAAGGAAGGCAATGAAGATCAGCGCCGAGGGGTTCCGGGCAAAGAAGCTGCGGGTCATGGGGCCAACTCACGCAGCAAACTGCGCCACGGTGTCATGCCCGGTGCGGGCGCCTCCTCGATCACCTTCTGATGCCGGCGTTGCAAGGAACAATCGCGTTCGAAAAGATGGACGGCCCGCGTGCCGTCGCC
>JBGSVS010000328.1:0-5959 GCA_041752895.1 Tabrizicola sp. | reverse complement strand
CCGTTGATCGCCACGACGACGTCACCCGCCTGCAGACCGGCCTCAAAGGCGAAATCCCCCGTCCCCAGCACCGCCACGCCACTGGCCCCAAGGGGCAGGCGCAACTCGCTGATCACCGCCGGATTGATCCGCGCCAGCACCGCGCCGCGCAGGATCACATCCTCGGTCACCGTCACCGTCTCGCGGTCCGGCACGTCCGGCGCCGGACCCAGCGTCACAAGCCCGTCGCGTGCTTCCGGCCCCTTCAGATAGGTGACCGGCTGGTCCCCGTCCCCCAGCACCGACAGCCGATACAAAAACTCCTGCGGCGTGTTTACGGCTGCGCCGCCAAGGGTCAGCACCACGTCGCCCTCGGCCAGTCCCGCCGCGGCGAACGGGCTTTGCGGATGCATCGCCGTGACCAGCATGCCCAGGGGGCGCTCCATGCCCAGCGCCTCGGCGACCTGGCCGTCGACCTCCTGCCCCATCAGCCCGGCCCAGGGGCGCTGAAACCGATCTGATCCCGCCTGCGCCGCCGCGACAACCACCGCCACCAGGTTCGACGGCACCGCAAAGCCGATCCCGTTCGATCCCCCGTCCCGGGTCAGGATCGCGGAGTTGATCCCCACCAGCCGCCCCGCCATATCCACCAGTGCCCCGCCCGAGTTGCCGGGGTTGATCGGCGCATCGGTCTGGACGAAATACCCGGTCCCGTCGCCCACCTGCAGCGCCGACCGCGCCAGGCCCGACACTATCCCTGAGCTGACCGTCTGCCCCACACCGAACGGATTGCCCACCGCCAGCACCAGATCGCCGACCTGCAGTGCATCGCTGTCCCCAAGCCTTAGCGCCGGCAACGGTCCGTCCGCCTCGACTTTCAGGACGGCGAGGTCGCTGATCGGATCGACCAAGAGGACGCGGGCCGCAAACTCGCGCCGGTCGGCCAGGACCACGCGGATATCCGTCGCATCGGTGACCACATGGTAGTTGGTGACCACCAGCCCGTCTTCGGACAGGATCACGCCGGACCCAAGCGAGTTCTCGACCCGGGTCGGGCCGTCCATGCCCTGGAAGAACTGGTCAAAGAACGGATCGCCCGCGAAAGGATGAGCCCGTTCCGCCACTTTCTGGCGCGCATAGATGTTGACCACCGCCGGGGCGGTTTCCCGCACGACCGGTGCGAAGGACAGCGCTATCTCCGCTGCACTCTCCGGAACGGTTTCCGCCCGCACGCCACTGCCCAAGCCAAGGGCAAGGGTCAGACACAGGATCAGCTTGCGCATGAACGGCACCCTATGGGGACTGGTCCCTCCCAATCTGGGGGCACCCGCCCGGCGAGGCAACCCGGAACCGCAGGGGGCCCGGGTCGCCTGGCTGCGGACCGGTCAGTGCAGCTTGCCCGAGAAGTCCATCTCGACCACCTGGTTCTCGATCCCGTCGATCACCAGAACCGGCCCCATCGCCCGCATCTTTACGCCCACCCGGTCAGCCCAGCGCGGCCATGTCGCGGCCAGAAGCGTCAGACAATGCGACGCGCCAAGGCTGCGCACGGTGTCGCCAAGTTGCGCGATCAACTGCGCATGCACCCGGCGACGGATCGCAGCCGGCGTGTCATGCGACACGAACAGGCGCGAGCTTTCCCAGATATGCCCCTCCATCGGCGCGGGATCGTAGAGCAGGTTCGCCGGGATCGTCTCCAACAGGCCCCGCTGTGCATCGCGGATCATGTAGCTGTAGATGCCACAGCCATGCGTCGTGGGCGTCAGGCGGTTGCCCGCCAGGACCTTGCCCTCATCGTCATGGACGACGACCCAGCGGCTGGCGGGAGTGTCATACTGGTCATACTCCATGCCCATCGCTTCGGGCAGGTTCCACTTGTTGTGGACGATGAACAGCTCGCGTCGGGCGCGCAGCATGTTGGCGAAAAGCTCGCCGTGGTTGTGCATGTTGGCAAAAGAAAGCGTCGTGGTCTGCATGGGGTCCTCCTGCAGGTTGGGGGTCAGTCTTCACCTTGCAGGGGGCGTCGTCAGATCAGCCGGTTATCCTTGGCGCGCTGGATCGCTTCGGCAGTGGTCCGTGCCATCAGGCGGTCACGGGCTGTACTGATCCGGGCTTTCAGAGCGCTTTCAGAGATTCCCAGCTTCTCGGCCGCCGCAGCGATGCGGTCGCCCCCTGCAATGCATCTCAAGGCCTCGATCTGGGCCTCGGTCAGTGCTTCGGGCGGTTCGCTCAGGTCGTGCAGCCGTTTTACCGACCGCTCGATCCTGTCGATCTCATCATCCCGAAACTCCCGGTCCTCCCGGGCGAAACTCGCGATCGTGCGCGACTTGATCGGACCGATGGCGACCGTGACACCATGGTTCAGTCCGTATTGCGTCGCTTCCTTGAAAAGCCCGAACGGGTCCATCAGGGCCGGATCGCTCCACCGGATCCAGCCGGTCCGCGAAAAACCCCAGGCCGTCATCGGGTCCCGCAGAACATACCCGTTTTCGGTGTAATGATCGATCCATCGCTGATCGTAGGTCTGAAACGTCAGCAACGGTGAAGTAAAGCGTATATGCAGGCCGATGAAATAACCTGCCGTTGCAAGACGGGCCACAGCCTGCAGTTCAATATCAATACCGTTACGGTTACTCATCTTCACTCGACATATCTGGCGGCATCACGCAACTCAGCGCGTTGGCCGCTGCACTTCGGTCATTCGGTTTTCAGTCTGCGCCAAAAGCGCACCCACAGTCTTTAGTGCATTTTCGGCCCCATGTTGATGGTGACGCAGACGCAATCAAGCCCGTCGAAGTTCAGGATCGGACCGGCAGGCTCACATTCCAGACCCACGCGGCGGCCAATGCGGCGCGAGGCTTCGGGAATAAGCCCCAGGACGGTGGTCGCGCCAAGGTCGCGGGCAGCATTCACCATTTCCTGGCGCAGCTGCAATTGGACGCGCAACCGCATCGCGGCGGGCACCGCGTCGGACACGAAGACCCGGCTGCTTTCCCAGATGCTGTCGGACACCGGCGCGGGATAGTCGAGAAGGTTGGACGGGATCGATTCCAGCAGTCCCCGCTGGGCATCGCGGATCATGTAGGTGTAGATGCCGCACTTGTGCGTGGTCGGCGTCAGCCGGATGCCCGCCAGCACTTCGCCCTCCTTGTGGACCGCGACCCAGCGGCTTGCCGGCGTGTCGTACTGGTCGAACTCCATTCCGTTCGCTTCAGGCAGATCCCACTTGTTCTGCTGGATGAACGCCCGATGCCGCGCCCTGAACATGTTGGCGAACAGCTCGCCATGATTGTGCAGGTTGTCGTATGAGAGAGTCGTGACTTCCATTTCCGTCTCCTTCCGAGTGATCGTCGAACAGTCGAAGGGAAACGTCACAAGCCTGCTACAGCAATCGATACTCGCGCGCCTTCTTCAGAGCCTCGGTCGCCGTCCGAGCCTCCAGTCTGATCCGGGCAGAATTCAGTCGTGCCTTGAAGGCGCTTTCCGAAATCCCGAGTTTAGCCGCAGCAGCCGTGTGACGGTCCCCATTTGCAATGCATTGCAGCGCCTCGATCTGCGCTTTGGTCAGTTCGGATGGCGGCTTTGCAGCGATATGCAGGCGCGCAGTGATATCGGCGAGCCGCTCCATCTCGACATCGGTGAACTCGCGGTCGGACCGGGTGACACCGGCCATCGAGCGCGACGTGATCGGGCCATAGGACGACACCGCACCGTAATTCATTCCGAAGGTCGCGGCCTTCTTCAGCAGCTCGAACGGATCGGGCAGCGGAATCTCGCTCCACCGGCGCGTTCCCGCGGTTCCAATTCCCCAGAAGATCACCGGATCGCGCAGGTAATAGGAATGCGAGTTGTAGTATTCGACCCAGTCGGCGGGATAGCGGCTGTGATAGATCAACGGGCTGGCAAAACGGATGTGAAGACCGACGGCATAGCCTTCGGGCGCAAGGTCATGCAGTTCTTCATACAGTTCGGTCAACTTCTTGCTCTGCAAAATCGACACCCGGATCTCCGTCTTACCTACATTCAACTTTAAGTGTAAAGTTGCAAGCTCACCAGTGCATTGCGGGCGAACTTGGTGACATCGGACCCAACGTCCCGCCACGGACCGGGTGCTTCATAGGCAAAGGCCCGCCAGTTCTGGCGGGCCTTCTGTCGGCATTGACCGGAAATCCGGTCTTCAGGCGTTGTCGGCTGCCTCGGTGCGGGCGTGGTCGGCAGCCCCCTTGGCCGAGGTGTCGCGGTCGACGAATTCAATGATCGCCATCGGCGCCATGTCGCCATAGCGGAACCCGGCCTTCAAGACGCGGACGTAGCCGCCCTGGCGGTCCTTGTAGCGCGGGCCCAGAATGGCAAACAGGCGCTCGGTGTGCATGTCCTGCTTCAGCGCCGCATGGGCCTGACGGCGGGCATGCAGGTCGCCGCGCTTGGCCAGCGTGATCAGCTTTTCGATGATCGGGCGCAGTTCCTTGGCCTTGGGCAGGGTCGTCTTGATCTGCTCGTGCTCGATGAGCGAGCCGCACATGTTGGCGAACATCGCCTTGCGGTGTTCGTGAGTCCGGTTCAGCTTCCGGTAGCCGCTTGAGTGACGCATTTTCTATCTCCTAACGCGTGTTTTGCTTTGTCCGGCAGGGCCTACGTGTGGTCCCGCTCACCTTGGGCTTTCGCCAGTCGTTCCCCGCCAGTTGCGGGCATTTGGGTGGGTGGGCAACACTGCCCACCCTACGTGTGTCAGAACTGATCCTCGAACCGCTTGGCCAGATCTTCGATGTTCTCCGGCGGCCAGCTTTCGACGTCCATGCCAAGATGCAGACCCATGCCCGAAAGCACTTCCTTGATCTCGTTCAGCGACTTGCGGCCGAAGTTCGGGGTGCGGAGCATCTCGGCTTCGGTTTTCTGGATCAGGTCGCCGATGTAGACGATGTTGTCGTTCTTCAGGCAGTTCGCGGACCGGACCGAAAGCTCCAGCTCGTCCACTTTCTTCAGCAGCAGCGGGTTGAACTCCAGGCCACTGTCGATCTCGCCGACCTTGGCCGATTCGGGTTCTTCGAAGTTCACGAAGATCGACAGCTGGTCCTGCAGGATGCGCGCGGCATAGGCCACGGCGTCATCCGGCGTCAGGCTGCCATCGGTCTCGATCTTCATCGTCAGCTTGTCATAGTCCAGCACCTGGCCCTCACGGGTGGGCTGCACTTCGTAGCTCACCTTCTTGACCGGCGAATAGATCGCGTCGATCGGGATCAGCCCGATGGGCGCATCCTCCGGGCGGTTCTTGTCGGCCGAGACATAGCCTTTGCCGGTGTTCACAGTCAGTTCCATGAACACGTCCGCGCCTTCGTCCAGGTGACAGATCACGTGATCCTTGTTCAGGATCTCGATGCCGCTGGATTCGGAAATGTCACTCGCCGTCACGACGCCCGGGCCCTTGGCCGAGATCGACAGCCGCTTCGGGCCATCGACGTCCATCTTGATACTCACGCCCTTCAGGTTCAGGACGATGTCGGTCACGTCCTCACGGACGCCGGCCACGCTGGAAAACTCGTGCAGCACGTTGTCGATCTGGACAGAGGTGATAGCGCCCCCCTGCAGCGAAGACATCAGCACCCGGCGCAGCGCGTTGCCCAGCGTCAGGCCAAAGCCGCGTTCCAGCGGTTCGGCGATCACCGTCGCCACCCGTGAGGGATCGGGCCCCGGACGCACGTTCAATTGCGTCGGTTTGATCAATTCCTGCCAGTTTCTGTGGATCATGCGGTCGCCTCCATACCAGTCCTTCGCCCATGTCCCAAGCCGAAAGACACCCGAGGAAAATTGTTCAAACGGGCCACGCTAACTGCGGGCCCGTTCTTTTGAAATCGAATCAGACCCGGCGGCGTTTCGGCGGGCGGCAACCGTTATGGGCCATCGGCGTCACGTCACGGATCGAGGTTATGCTGAACCCTGCTGCTGCTAAAGCGCGCAGCGCGCTTTCGCGGCCCGAACCGGG
>JBGSVS010000327.1:0-4024 GCA_041752895.1 Tabrizicola sp. | reverse complement strand
AGCAGGCGCTGGCCCAGACGATCCTCCAGCGCCCGGATCGTCTGGGACAGCGCCGAGGGCGACACCCCCAGATGCGCCGCCGCCCGGGTGAAACTGCCGTGCCGCACCACGGCGGCGAAGGCCCGGAGTTCCGCAAAGTCGCTGCCACGCATTCCTTAGCCTTGCTTCAAAGCCTATTCCGATACTGTCGGATTATCGCAGAAACGGCGGCATGGCAAAAGGGGCGCTCATTACAGGAGACAGGATCATGTGGAACCGCATCAAACACTGGTGGAGGGCCGAAGGTGACTGGGCGCAGCTGCAGGGCGTCAGCGACCGGATGCTCGCCGACATGGGGCTTGAGCGTGAAGGGCTTCGGGAGCGGGTGATGGGTGAGGCCGAGAGTCCGGGCGTCATATCCGCCCCTCTGGGCGCAGCGGTCTGCGAGGGGTGCTAAGCGCGCCCTAAAGCCCGCCGAACCAACCCCGCACCGCCGCCGTATGCGCGACCAACGCCGGGGTCTTGGACCATTGCGTCAGAAGCTCGGCCCAGGTGAGTGCGACGAAGGTCACGTCGTCGCCCTTCACAGCGCGGGCAAAGCTGGCGACCTCGGACCGGTGGCGCGCAATGGCCTTGGGGTCCACGGGTTTGCCATTCCCCCAGGTCTGCGGCTCGGCATGCAGGTAGACCAGCACCGCCCCCCGCGCGCGTTTGACGCTTTGGGTGCGGAGCGCATAGGCCTGCTTCACCAGCGTCACCGCATCAAGGTGGCGAAAGGTCTGCTGCCCGGCCACCATCGCCTTTCGCAAAACGCCAAAGCGGGCCATGCCGGGGCCCCAGTCGCGGGCATCGAAGGGTTCGGTGAAGGCGACGGCCTTGGCCGGGCGGAACGGCTGATAGCGTTTTGACGCGATCCCGACCAGCGTTGTCGGCGTGGTCACGACGGCGTCCAGCCTTGGGTGACGGGTGCTGCGCATCGGCAGCTGCATCTCGACCCCAAGCTCGACCGTTTCGGGCAGGCCCATCGGCACGCCGGGTAGCGGCAAAAGCTGGCGCGGGCGGTCCAGAAACCAGCCGAAGGTATTGGCCACGAGGGCGGATGAGGAGTCCGGGCTGTCAAAGTCACTTCCGGGAAGTCGGCCAAGGCTGGCATGGACGGCCTCGGCAGGAACGCCCGGTAGGAAAACGGGGTCACTCATCCCTTCATCTCTTGCAGCGTGTTGCCGCCGTCCACCACCAGCATCGCGCCGGTGACGTAGGAGGCTTCCTGGGACGCAAGGAACAGCGCGCAGGCGGCGACCTCATCAGGGGTGCCTGCACGGCCCACGGGGGTTTTGCGGCCGACACGCAGCTCCATCGGGCTGGAGCTTTCGGTTGCAATCCAGCCGGGCAGGACCGCGTTGCAGGTCACCCCGCGCGGACCGTATTCCAGTGCGATGGACCGGGTCATGCCGGTGATCGCGGCCTTGGCGGTGGCATAGCCGGATGAGCCGTCGATGGTCACCACGGGGCCGGTGACGGAGGAGATGTTGACGATCCGGCCATAGCCCTTTGCGGCCATGGCAGGGAGTGCCGCGCGACAGCAGTGGAAGGTGGTGTTGATGTTCAGCGCCATGTGGTGCGCCCAGGCGGCATCGGTCTGGTCAGCCAGCTGCCCGCGCTTCATCCGCTTGCCGGTCTGCACCATGCCCGCGTTGTTCACCAGGATCTCGAGCGGGCCAAGCTGCGCCTCGACCGCCTGAAACAGGCCCGCGACCTGGGCGGGGTCGGTCAGGTCGGCGATATGGGACATGGCACCCAGGTCACTCGCGCGGGCATGGATGCGGTCGGTCGTCGCGGTGACGCAGACCTTAGCCCCGCCCGCGACCAGCGCCCGGGCGATGGCGAAACCGATTCCTCCCGCAGCACCGGCCCCGGTTACCAGCGCCACGCGTCCGTTCACCCCTGCCATCGCTTGCCCGCCCCCTGACCGCTGTTTGGGCCTGTATATCGTATAACTGAAAGGATGTTCGATATTGAGGGCTCATATTTGCCCCGAAAGATCGGATCTCTGCAAGCACGCGGAAGTGCGCGGAATGCGGCCAGCGGGGCTTTCGCTTGCCCCCGCACTGCCCCTATAAGAGGCAGCCCCGTCAGGACGCCCTGAGTCGGGGCAGTATCTATTGCTGAAGGACTACCCATGGCTTTCTTTCCAAGCCTGTTTTCGTCGGACATGGCCATCGACCTCGGGACCGCGAACACGCTGGTCTACATTCGCGGCAAGGGGATCGTGCTGAACGAGCCCTCGGTCGTGGCCTATCACAACAAGGACGGCAAGAAGGTCGTCCTCGCGGTGGGTGAGGATGCCAAGCTGATGCTGGGCCGGACCCCCGGCACGATCGAGGCGATCCGCCCGATGCGCGACGGGGTGATCGCCGACTTCGAGGCGGCGGAAGAGATGATCAAGCATTTCATCCGCAAGGTGCACAAGCGGTCGACGATCTCGAAACCGAAGATCATCGTCTGCGTGCCGCATGGCGCGACCCCGGTGGAAAAGCGGGCGATCCGGCAGTCGGTGCTGTCGGCTGGAGCCAAGCGCGCCGGACTGATCGCCGAACCCATCGCGGCGGCCATCGGGGCGGGGATGCCGATCACTGAACCCACCGGCAACATGGTCGTCGACATCGGCGGCGGGACGACGGAAGTCGCGGTCCTGTCGCTGGGCGACATCGTCTACGCCCGGTCGGTCCGCGTTGGTGGCGACCGGATGGATGAGGCCATCGTGAACTACCTGCGGCGGCACCAGAACCTGCTGATCGGCGAAAGCACTGCCGAGCGGATCAAGACCTCCATCGGCACGGCGCGGATGCCGGATGACGGGCGGGGGTCTTCGATGACCATCCGGGGGCGTGACCTTCTGAACGGCGTCCCGAAGGAAACCGAGATCAACCAGGCCCAAGTGGCCGAGGCGCTGGCCGAACCGGTGCAGCAGATCTGCGACGCGGTGATGCAGGCGCTGGAAGCAACGCCTCCGGACCTGGCCGCCGACATCGTCGACCGGGGCGTGATGCTGACGGGCGGCGGGGCGCTGTTGGGCGAACTGGACCTGTCGTTGCGCGAACAGACCGGGCTTTCGATTTCGGTGGCCAACGAGTCACTGAATTGTGTTGCCTTGGGCACCGGGAAAGCACTGGAATATGAAAAGCAGCTTCGGCATGTGATCGACTACGATACCTGAGGCCGTTCCAGCGGCGATGGAAGGCTGAGACGTGGCCAAGAACCGCACCGCCCCCGAGGAATACTCGCGCCCGCTGCGCAGGCTTCTGGTCTGGATCGCGGTTCTGGCGCTGTTTCTTGTCTTCATCATCTGGCGGATCGACAGTCCGCGCGTGGAACGCTTCCGCGCCGCGCTGATCGACGCGGTGGTGCCGAACTTCGACTGGGCGATGGCCCCGGTGACGGCGGTCGCGGGGATGATCGACGACTTCCAAAGCTACACCCGGATCTACGAACAGAACCAGGAGCTGAAGCGCGAGTTGCAGCAGATGAAGGCCTGGAAAGAAGCCGCCCTGCAGCTGGAGCAGAAGAATGCCAGGCTTCTGGACCTGAACAAGGTGCGGCTTGACCCGAAGCTCACGCATGTGACGGGCGTGGTGATGGCGGACTCAGGCTCGCCCTTCCGCCAGTCGGTCCTTCTGAACGTGGGCGAGCGTGATGGCATCCGCGACGGATGGGCCACGATGGACGGGATCGGGCTGGTGGGCCGGATTTCCGGCGTGGGCGAACGCACCGCGCGGGTGATCCTCGTCACGGATTCGAACAGCCGCATTCCGGTGACGATCCAGCCTTCGGGGCAAAAGGCGCTTCTCAGCGGCGACAACTCGCCCCTGCCGCCACTGGAGTTCGTCGAGGACAGCGACGAAGTGCGGCCCGGCGACCGGGTGGTGACCTCGGGCGATGGCGCGGTGTTTCCGGCGGGGTTGTTGGTCGGACAGGTGGCAATGGGCAATGACCGGCGGCTGCGGGTGGTTTTGTCGGCAGATTATCAGCGGCTGGAGTTCTTGCG
>JBGSVS010000326.1:0-1633 GCA_041752895.1 Tabrizicola sp. | reverse complement strand
TTGGCGCCGGGCTGGCCTTGGCGCTGGTTCTCTTGCTGTCCGGCGCGGTCACGCCGCTGACCATCCCGCCCGCCCTGATCGCCGCATTCCCCTGAGCCTTGCACCGTCTGGCGACGCGGCGTAAGGGGGCGGCGTATTCCCGCTGCCAGAGGTGTCCGATGATCCCGCGCTATTCCCGACCCGACATGGTGGCGATCTGGTCCCCGGAAACCCGCTTCAATATCTGGTTCGAGATCGAGGCCCATGCCTGCGACGCCCAGGCCGCTTTGGGCGTGATCCCCAAGGCCAATGCCGAGGCCGTCTGGCGCGCGAAGGAAGTGACCTTCGACGTCGCGCGCATCGACGAGATCGAAGCGGTGACCAAGCACGACGTGATCGCCTTTCTGACGCATCTCGCCGAACACATCGGGGCCGACGACGCGCGATTTGTGCATCAGGGGATGACCTCGTCGGATGTCCTTGATACCACGCTGAACATCCAGCTGGTGCGCGCCTCGGACCTGTTGCTTACGGCGATGGACCGGGTGCTGGCCGCGCTGAAGACCCGCGCGTTCGAGCATAAGGATACAGTGCGGATCGGCCGCAGCCACGGCATCCACGCGGAACCCACGACGATGGGCCTGACCTTTGCCCGCTTTTACGCCGAGATGGCGCGCAACCGGGCCCGTCTCGTCAACGCCCGGGCGGAAGTGGCGACCGGGGCGATTTCCGGCGCGGTCGGGACCTTTGCCAACATCGATCCGGCGGTCGAGGACCACGTCTGCAAGATGCTGGGTCTTTCGCCCGAGCCGATCTCCACCCAGGTCATCCCGCGCGACCGGCATGCGATGTTCTTTGCCACCCTGGGCGTCATTGCCAGCGGCATCGAGAACATCGCCATCGAAATCCGCCACATGCAGCGGACCGAAGTGCTGGAGGCCGAGGAGTTCTTTTCCCCCGGCCAGAAGGGCTCAAGTGCCATGCCGCACAAGCGCAACCCGGTCCTCAGCGAGAACCTGACCGGCCTCGCGCGCCTCGTGCGGATGGCTGTGGTCCCGGCGCTGGAGAACGTGGCGCTGTGGCATGAACGCGACATCAGCCATTCCAGCGTGGAACGTGCCATCGGTCCGGACGCGACGATCACGCTGGATTTCGCGCTGCACCGGCTGGCGGGGCTGGTCGAAAAGCTGGTGATCTACCCGGACAACATGCTGGCGAACATGAACAAGTTCAAAGGCCTGGTCATGTCGCAGCGCGTGCTTCTGGCCTTGACCCAGGCCGGCGTCAGCCGCGAAGACAGCTACCGGCTGGTGCAGCGGAATGCGATGAAGGTCTGGGAAAAGGGCGCGGATTTCAAGACCGAGCTTCTGGCCGACGCCGAGGTGACGGCGGCGCTAAGCCCGGCCGAGATCGAAGAGAAGTTCGACCTTGGCTACCACACCAAACACGTCGATACGATCTTCAAGCGCGTCTTCGGCTGACCCCCGGTCAAACGAAAGGGCACCCCGAAGGGTGCCCTGCCTTGCATCTGGTAACAGTCACTCGGCCGGAACAAGGCCCGCAGGCGGGACATCCGGGCGCTTGTCTGGCGTGACCGGCGCGCGCACGACGCGGATGCCACTGCGGTCGACCGAGGCACGTTCCGCCACGATCC
>JBGSVS010000325.1:0-2405 GCA_041752895.1 Tabrizicola sp. | reverse complement strand
CCGAGGGCGCGATCCAGGTCATGGGCTATCTGATCGGCTGGGGCACGATGATCCTGGCCCTGCCCTACGGCCTTGCCCGCGCGCTGTGGCTTTGGATCAGTGGCCGCGACCTGCGGCAGATCGGCGCTGAAGACTGAGGACTGGGGACAGAGGGACGGCTTTCAAATTGAGCGCCTTCCGGCGCAAGTCTCTTGTCTCGCGGCTTTGCGTGAAGGACGCAAAGCCGCTCGGTCGTCGGGGGTTTTCCACTCCCGAACCCCCGGGGGATATTTAGCCCAGGTGAAAGGGCTTGAAGGGTGTCAGGCGAGCGCTGCCTGCAGGAAGGCCAGCACCTCGGCCTTCACGGGATCGGTCTCGAAAGCAGCACCACCATGGCCCGCGCCGGGGACGAGCTTGTAGTCAACCTTCGCCTGCGGATCGGCAGCAAGCCAGGCTTCGCGCAAGCGCTCGGCCTGCAGGTCGGCGATCAGGGGATCGGCATCGCCGTGGCGGATCAGGATCGGCGGCAGAGGCTCGCGCAGGTTGGCAAGCCGTCCGACCGGCCCCACCCCCCGCGCCGCATCCCGTTTGTCGCCCACGGCATAGCCCAGAAGCTGACTTTCCGCGCTGTCGGACGCATCGGTCCAGCCCATCTGCGGTGTGCGGCCGAGCGTCTTCATGTCCTGGTCCATGGTCGAGAAATCCATCGGCCCGAAGAGATTAACGACGCCCCGCGGCGGCAGCCCCACCTCAACCAGGCTAAGCGTGGTCGACACCGCAAGGAAGGCCCCCGCCGACTGGCCCAGAAGCACGATCCGCGACGGATCAAGGCCCAGCGCCGCACCTTCCCGTTGCAGATGGACCACCGCCGCAAGGCAGTCATCCCCCTGCGCGGGCCATTTCGCCGTGCCCGAGAACCGGTAGTTCACCCGGACCACGGCAATCCCGGCCTCGGCGAGTTCGGGCCAGATCGCAAGGTCCGACTTGTCCCCGACCTTGAACGCCCCGCCATGCAGCATCACCAGGATCGGTGCCGGTCCCGTGCTGGTTGGATAGGTCACGTCCATGACCTGACGCGCATCGTTGCCATAGGCGATGTCGTTCAGCCCCCGCGTCCGCCAGCGCCAGAGTGCAACACCCCCGGCAGCAGCGGCACCCCCGATCAGCAGAGTTCGGCGGATCATTCCGGGCATGTCAGTCTCCGTTGCATGGCTTTGATTTCGCGGGCAAGCCGCGCTTCGAACCGGTCAAGCCGTTCCGGCGTCATTTTTTCGGCCTGATACAGCGGATACCACCGGGTAAGGGCCTTTGGCGCGCAGGGACTGATGATCCCCCAGTGCAGGATCCGCCGCAGGGGCTGGCGCAGGATCAGCCAGTCAACCCAGGCCGGAGAGCCCATCGTGGTAACGGCCAGAACCTCTGTCAGGTCCAGCAGGCGCGGTCGCATCTTGCCAAGGTCCGGGGCATGGTCATAGGCCACGCCCGGGGTCCAAACCCGGTCGAACCAGCCCTTCAGGATCGCCGGGAAACCGGACCACCAGGTCGGGAAGACCAGGATCAGGACCTGCGCTTCGGCCAGGTCGCGCTTGTCCTCTTCCAGCGTGGTGGAGGGGGTGGCGTAGTAGCCCGCGCGCTCATCAGGGGTCAGCACCGGATCGAACCCGTCGTAAAGGTTGCGCCGTGTCACCTGCCAACCTTCGGCGCGGGCGGCATCCTCGACCATCGCGGCCAGGCGCGCAGTCAGGCTACCCGGCAGCGGATGGGCGTGGATCAGCAGACAGCGGGTCAATGCATCGCCTCGCGCAGGGCGGCGTAGTCGGCTTCGGGCAGTTGGGACGCATCGACGACGATAGTGTGGATTGCAAACAGGATGGCCTGCGTCTCGGGCAGGCGCAGCAGCGTCTGGCGTTCGCAGCGGACATAGGATCGCCCGGTGGGTTGGCGCCGCCAGTCGCCCTCGACCAGAGGGTGGTGCAGATGAAAGCTGTCGTAGGTGAAGAAGTTCATCCGCCACAGGGGCTGCTCCGGACGGATCGCGGTCAACAGGCGATGGACCCGGGCAGCGAGCGTTTCGTCGTAGATGTCCACCGGCTGGTGGATGCCGGTCATCGGACGGCCAAGCTTTTGGGCAAGGGTCCAGGAGGCCGGAAAGCACAGGACGGCGCCGGTCAGGTCGTATTCGGTGCCGTTGTCCTGCATGAGGCAGAGGTCCTGCTGGACAAGGCGGCCCAGCGTCAGCAGCGGCTGGCCGGGGTCAAGCGGCACGGTCACGCCATCGGGGCGGGTAATCTCGTCATTGCCGGTCGCAAAGCCGGGTTCGTCGGCGATCCAGTGCAGGATGATGCGGTAAAGTTCCTCCGCCGCGGGGCGTGCCTCGGGCAGCAGCGCGTGGACGACCTGCGGTTGGTCGGCGATCAGGCGGTCGC
>JBGSVS010000324.1:0-3627 GCA_041752895.1 Tabrizicola sp. | reverse complement strand
CGACCTTCTGCCCCTGCAAACCCGGATGCTCGCCGAAGCCGCCCTCAAGGCCGCCACCGCCGACGAGCCCGAGGCGCTGAACTTCATCCGCGCCCACGCCCTGCGCTACGCCGCCGAGATGGGCTGCGACATGGAAACCGCCGCGCTCCGCGTCTTTTCCAACGCCGAAGGCGCTTACGGGTCAAACGTCAACATCCTCGTCGACAGCTCCGCCTTTGGCGACGAGGACGAACTCGCCGACGCCTACCAGAACCGCAAGAGCTTCGCCTATGGCGTCACCGGCAAGGCCACTGGCAACCCTGCGCTGTTGCAAAAGGCGCTGAAAGACGTCGACCTCGCCTACCAGAACCTCGAATCCGTGGAACTCGGCGTCACCTCGGTCGACCACTACTTCGACACGCTCGGCGGCATCGCCCGCGCCGTCAAACGCGCCCGTGGCGGCCAGGACACCCCGGTCTACATCGGCGACCAGACGCGCGGCGGCGGCACTGTCCGCACCCTGTCCGACCAGATCGCGCTGGAAAGCCGGTCCCGCACCCTGAACCCCAAATTCTACGAAGGCCTCCTCCGCCACGGGGCCGAGGGCGTGCGCCTGATCGAATCCCAGGTCTCGAACACCTTCGGCTGGTCCGCCACCACCGGCAAGGTCGAGCCCTGGGTCTACCAGCGCCTGACCGAGACCTTCGTCACTGATGATGCCATGCGCCGCCGCCTTGCCGCCCTGAACCCCGAAGCCTCCTCCCGCATGGCCCAGCGCCTGCTAGAGGCTTCGGATCGCGCCTATTGGTCACCCGATCCCGCCACGCTCGCCGCGCTGCAGAACGCCGCCGACGAGCTTGAGGATCGCCTTGAAGGGATCGCCGCAGAATGACACCTCACATGAAAGGGGCCACGACATGAGCCCGCGCGACGAAATTCCGAACCTCCGCGGACTTGACGGCGAAGGCTCCGTCCAGGTCGCACTGGACCCCGCCGTCAAGATCGAAGGCGCCAAGGTCTTCTCGGTCTACGGCAAGGGCGGCATCGGCAAGTCCACCACCTCGTCGAACCTCTCGGCCGCGTTTTCCATGATGGGCAAGCGTGTGCTGCAGATCGGCTGCGACCCGAAACACGACTCGACCTTCACCCTGACGGGACGCCTGCAACCCACGGTCATCGACATCCTGAAGGAGGTCGACTTCCACTCCGAAGAACTCCGCCCCGAGGATTACGTCGCCACCGGCTTCAACGGAGTGAAGTGTGTGGAGGCTGGCGGCCCCCCCGCAGGCACCGGCTGCGGCGGCTATGTCGTCGGCCAGACCGTCAAGCTTCTGAAACAGCACCATCTTCTCGAAGACACCGACGTCGTGATCTTCGACGTCCTCGGCGACGTGGTCTGCGGCGGCTTCGCGGCCCCCCTCCAGCACGCTGACCGCGCGGTCATCGTCACCGCCAACGACTTCGACAGCATCTACGCGATGAACCGCATCATCGCCGCCGTGCAGGCCAAGTCCGGCAACTACAAGGTCCGCCTTGCCGGTTGCGTCGCCAACCGCTCGCGTGAAACCGATGAGATCGACCGCTACTGCGCCCGCGTCGGCTTCAACCGCCTGGCCCACATGCCCGACATCGACGCCATCCGCCGCTCGCGCCTGAAGAAGAAGACCCTCTTCGAGATGGACGACGAGCAGGACATCGTCACCGCCCGCGCCGAATACATCCGCCTTGCAGACGCGCTCTGGCGGTCGGTCAACGGCGAGGGGTCCACCCCGCAACCGCTGCCCGACCGCGAAATCTTCGAACTTCTGGGATTCGACTGATGCCAGACTACAGCCTCACCCGCGACCGCGTTGAGACCTACTTCGACCGCACCGCGACCCAGACGTGGGAGCGGCTGACGAGCCATGAAAAGGTCTCCCGCATTCGCGAAACCGTCCGCAAAGGCCGCGACCAGATGCGCGCCCTGATGCTGTCGCGCCTGCCCCAAGACCTGCGCGGCGCGCGGGTGCTGGATGCTGGCTGCGGGACGGGGGCGATGGCTGCCGAACTTGCCCAACGCGGAGCAAAAGTCACCGCCGTCGACATCTCGCCCCAGCTTATCGACATTGCCAAGCGCCGCCTGCACCCCGCGCTGACCGACAACGTCGACTTCCAGTCCGGCGACATGTCCGACCCGGCCCTCGGGACCTTCGACTACACCCTCGCGATGGACAGCCTGATCTACTACCGCGACGCCGATATCGGCCGCGTGATCGACAACCTGTCCAAACGCACCGCGCAAGCCATCGTCTTCACCGTCGCCCCGCGCACGGCGTTCCTCATGGCCTTCTTCACCGTCGGCAAACTTTTCCCCCGCTCCGACCGCTCGCCCACCATGATCCCGCATGACGCCAAGCGCCTTGCCAAACACTGCCCCGGCAGCGTCACCAAGATCGGCCGCATCAGCTCGGGCTTCTACATCTCCGAATGCCTGGAGCACCGCGCATGATCATCGGGCGGAAACAGATCGCAAAGCTTGGGGCCAACTGGATGCCCTTCGCCGACGCGGCCTCTGCCGATCTGCCCATCGGCCAACTCTGGCGGCTTGCGCTTTTCCAGGTCTCCGTCGGCATGGCGCAGGTCCTGCTCCTTGGCACCCTCAACCGCGTGATGATCGTGGAACTGTCGGTTCCCGCGATGATCGTCGCGCTGATGATCTCGATCCCGGTCCTCGTAGCCCCCTTCCGCGCGCTTCTTGGCCACCGCTCCGACACCTACCGCTCCGCCCTTGGGTGGAAGCGCATCCCCTATCTCTGGTTCGGCTCGCTCTGGCAGATGGGCGGCCTTGCCGTCATGCCCTTCGCCTTGATCGTCCTCTCCGGCGACCAATACAAAGGCCCCGCCTGGGCAGGTGAGGTCCTTGCGGCCCTCGCCTTCCTCATGGCCGGCCTCGGCATGCACATGGTCCAGACTGCGGGCCTTGCACTTGCCGCCGACCGCGCCACGGATGACACCCGCCCGCGCGTCGTCGCCATGCTCTATATCCTCTACCTCACCGGGATGGGCCTCTCTGCCCTCCTCGTCGGCTTCCTTCTGCGCAACTATGAACCGATCTGGCTCGTGCAGGTGGTGCAGGGCTGTGGTGCCGCGACCCTGATCCTGAACATCATCGCCTTCTGGAAGCAGGAGCGCGTCAAGCCGATGTCCAAGTCGGAGCGCGAAGCCCCCCGCCCCGCCTTCGGCCAAGCCTGGAAGGACCTCATGCAACAGGACGGCGCGCGTCGCCTTCTGGTCGTGGTCTTCCTCGGCACGCTCGCCTTCAACATGCAGGACGTGCTTCTGGAACCCTATGGCGGCCAAGTCCTCGGCCTTTCGGTCGCCGCCACCACCGTCCTGACCGCCCTTTGGGCACTGGGCGCGCTGGCAGGGTTCCTTTGGGCCACCCGCCGCCTGGCTCGGGGCTCCGATCCTTTCCGTCAGGCGGCCATTGGCCTGCTGATCGGCGTGGCCGCCTTCTCGGCGGTGATCTTTGCCAGCCCGCTTGACAGCTGGGTTGTCTTCTATATCGGCGCCATGGCCATCGGCCTTGGCAACGGCATCTTCGGCCTGTCCACCCTGAACGCCGCGATGGCGCGGGCGAAAGGCGGGATCGGCGCGGGCCTCAGATCG
>JBGSVS010000323.1:0-3937 GCA_041752895.1 Tabrizicola sp. | reverse complement strand
GCCAGCGCTGTGGCAAGCCCGGCCTGCAACTCGGCCACCCGCGCCTCAAGCCCCGCTGCCTTGGTCTGCTCCAGCCCCAAGGCATCAGCCAGTTGTGCGACCTGCGCTGTCAAGGCGTCAAGCTCGGTGTCCTGCGTCGTGATCGTGTCGCGCAACACGGATTGCATGACGGTGAAGATGGTCAGCACGAACATCAGCACCATCAGCAGTGTCGTCACCGCATCGACGAAGCCCGGCCAGATGATGCTGCTGTCGCGGCGGCGGCTGCGGACGGCCATCTCAGGCCCGCCCGGCGCTGCGGCCCAACTGCCGGATGGCCGAGGTCAGCTGCCCGATGTCGGTCCGCAGATCGCTGATCGTTTCCTGCCGTCCGGCGGCCATTTCCTCAAGGATACGAAGCAGTTGCACGTCGATCGACCGCAGCCGCATCCGGCTTTCCGGGTCACTGCCATTCCCTGCGTCGCCGCTTTCCAGCGCCGCCAGCAGCTTTTCCTGCCCCTCGGCAATCCGGCGCAACAACGCAGCCTGTCCGCGTTCGGCATCGATCCGGTCGGTCAGCTTGGTCATCGCCGTGACCAGTTCATTGATCCGCATTTCGGACTGGAAACGGTTGTTTTCCGTCTGGGTCGTAAGCGCCTGCAGCTCTTCCATCTGCTGCGCCATGTGATCGACCAACAGCCCCAGCGCGTTCTGGTCCGACCCTTCGCCCTCGCCCGCATAGCCAAGCCGCGTGATCGACGACAGCCATTCCTCCAACTCGCGGATAAAGCGGTTCTGCCCGTGCCCGGCGAACAGCTCCAGCAGGCCCAAGACCAGCGATCCGGCAAGCCCCAGAAGCGACGAGGAAAACGCCGTTCCCATCCCGCCAAGCTGGCTTTCAAGGCCGCCCATCAGCTTGCCGAACACGTCCAGCCCGCTTTCGCCTTCCTGCGGGGCAAGTGAGCGGATCGTTTCAACCACCGCGGGGACAGTGGTGGCCAGCCCCCAGAACGTGCCCAGAAGACCCAGGAAAACCAGAAGGTTGATCAGATAGCGCGTGATGTCGCGCGCCTCTTCGATCCGCTGTTCCACCGAATCCTGGATCGACCGCGAGGAGCTTGACGAAATCGTCATCCGCGCCGACCGCGACCGCAGGAGTGCGGCTAGCGGTGCCAGAAGGCGCGGCGGGGTGTCATCTTCGGTGCCCGCGGTGCCGCGGACGAAATTCTCGATCCAGTAGACCGATTGCGCCAGGATCCAGACCTGCCAGAAACACGTCAGGACGCCGATCAGGAACACCAGCCCGATGACCCCGTTCAGGACCGTATTGGCGCGCAGGATATCGACGATCTGCCCGTGAATGAGCCAGCCCCCGGCACCCACCAGGGCGCAGACCAGCAGCATCGCGGTGATGGCGCGAATGGGCTGCGAGAAGGTCGTCGAAACCTCTGCCCGTCGTTCGTCTGACTGGGACATACTGCCCTCTGGTTCCCTGCCCGCTGGTTCCCTGCACTTCCGCGCGAGACTAGCAGGATAGGCGGTTTAGCCAAGCAAAAGGTCAGATCAGGTCGCGGACCCGTGACGCAAGCCAGTCGAGGTCGGGGTCCGCTATACCAAGCTCGGCCAGATGCGCGGTCGTCGACCACAGGTAATCTCGGTTCAGCCCCCGCCCGCCTGCGGCTTGGGCGATGATCTGCGCCTGCTCCTCGCGATCAAGGTGGCAGTACTGGACGTGGTCGGGGTCGATGACATAGGCCAGTGCGTCCAACGCTCCAGCTTTGGTCGTGACGGGTAGCCTCTGTTCCAGATAGGCGGACGAGATCAGTTCCCGCGCACGCAGGGCGTCCAGAGTCGCGGCTTCGTGCCCGGGTTCGACGCGAAAAGCGACGCCGGTGCAGACGGCCCCCTCGGCTGCGTCCAGCGCCAGCACAAGGCCGGGGTTCTCGACCGTGCCGCGATGGTGGATCGAGCGCATGCAAAAGCTGCGATGCCAGCCTTCCAGCGTCGCGATCCGGCGTTCGGCGACCGGAAAGCCAGGGTCCCAGATCAGTGATCCATAGCCGAAGACCCACAAGGTCGTGTGCATGACTGGTCCTGTTGCGTCCGGCCCTGTAAACACCGGGACAAGGGCAATGAAAAGGGCCACCGATGCGCAAGCTTCTGTTCCTCCTCCTCCTCGGCACGGGACTCTGGTCGGGCTACTGGTTCGTCGGCTCGGATCAGATCCGCAAGGGGGTCGAAGCAGGGTTCGCCGATGCCGCTGCGCAGGGGCTGGTGGCCGAGAAGTCGGGCCTGACCGTGGCAGGCTTCCCGAACCGCTTCGACGTCACGGTCGAGGGGCTTGAACTCGCCGATGCGCAGGGAACCTTCGGCTGGAACGCCCCCTTCGTCCAGGTCTTCGCGATGACCTGGAAGCCGTGGCACATCATCGCCGCCTTCCCGCCCGACCAGCAGGTGACTGTTCCCGGCCAGGTGATCGACGTGACATCCGTGGGCCTCAAGGCAAGCTTCCGCGCCCGGCCCGCGACCGCCCTGCCGCTTGCCGCTATCGTCTTGGAGACCGCCAGCCTGACTGCCACGTCCTCCTCCGGCTGGACCATCGGCACTGGCCGCAGCGTGATCTCGCTTAGCGCCGATGAAGCGGTCGAAGGCGCGGGCGACGCCCCGAACACCTATCTCTTCGCCACCGATCTGGCCCAGATCACCCCCGACCCCGCCTTCCTGACTGCCGTCAAGGCCGTGGCCGTACCCGACCTCCCCGCCTCTGACCTGCCCGCAACCCTCGAGGGCCTCCGCACCGGCGTCTACCTCACCTTCACCGCCCCCCTCGACCGCCACGCGGGCGAAACGAAGCCGCTCCTGACCAAGATCGAGATCAGCCAGTTCGCCTTCACCTGGGGCGAGCTTTCCGCGACCGCCAAGGGCCTGGTCCAGGCCGACGACCAGGGCTTTGCTGCGGGCGAGATCACGGTCGAGGTCACCAACTGGAACCGCCTGCCCGCCCTCCTCGTCGCCGCCGGGGCCATCACGCCTGAAGCCGCCCCCACCGTTACCCGCGGCATGCAGGCGCTGGCAGCGCAATCTGCCGACCTCGCGGTGCTGTCCCTGAAGCTGACCCTCGCCGACGGACAGATGAGCTTTGGCCCGTTCCCCCTCGGCCCCGCACCCCAAATGATTCCGCCCTCAGGCTAGCGGCAATAGGCCCCGCCCTTCCGGGCCGAGGTGTCAAAGTGGAAATGGTCCTCGTGATACCCGTCCGACCCGGGGCCGAGCGTGGTCTTGAAATATCCGCACCCGGCCTTGTAGATGCGCCGGAGCAGTTTGTTGTAGTTCCCCGCCACCGTCAGCGCCTTGCCGTTCGTCAGGATAAAGGCCGAAATGTCGATGGCCCGGCCCTTGCCATGCTCGCTGATCTTCGCGCCCTTCACGTTGTTCCGGCTGCGGCAGATGTAATGCGCCGCGACCTGCATCTCGACGAGGTTGCCGTTGAACGCCGGCTGCGCCACCTCGTCCACCCAGGCGTTCAGCGCCTTGGCGATGGAACAGTCGACCGTCGCCGTCTGGCTTAGCCTGACCCCCGCGACCGAGGTAATGGCGACCGGGTTCTCGATCCCGCAACCCTGCACCTTCGACCCGATTCGGGCGATCTCTTCGCCCTTGATTGAGGCGACGCCGCAGACCGACCCCTGCCGCGATGCGTTTTCCCGACGCTTCTTGCGCTCTTCCTTGCGGCTAGGCGGGGGCAGTGCTGCAAGGTCCGTCTCGTCGTCCTCGACCTTGCCCGACAGATCCAGTCCAGGAGCATTGGAGCTCGCCTTCAACCCGGCCAGACGGTCTGCCAGCGCACCCGGCCGGGGCACCGGACGCAGCGACCGCGCGAGGACATCCCCGGTCACGACCGCTTCCGGTAACGCCGCAGGCTCACTCACGGGTGCTGCCTCGACAGCTGCGACCGGAA
>JBGSVS010000322.1:0-4385 GCA_041752895.1 Tabrizicola sp. | reverse complement strand
TTTGTGCCGGATCGGCCAGCCGCACCAACCCGCCGACCGACCCGATGGGATCATAGTCCAGCGCCGTCGCCCCGGCGGTCCAGTCGCCGCTTTCGCCCGTCTGCTGCACCAGATCGACGCGGTCGGCGGCCAGATACCCCTGATACGCGGTCGAGACGCGCTGCAGGATCGGATTGACCAGCGTCGACCCCGCCCCGGCGATCCGCCCGGCCTCGTTCGTGCCTGCGGTGGCAAAGATCAGAAAGCCGATCCCCAGAAACGCAATCGAAGCGACGGCGATGCGTCGTCCGATGCTCCATGGTTTGGCCAGAACGGTTACGCCGTCGCTTTCAGAAGCAAGCATGTCGCGGCTCTCCCTGCATTTTCACCCGATTTGACGGGCCTTCGGTTTTTGGTAGCGACCCGGCCTAACGCTAATGTGACAACTTTCCCGATTGACAGGCGGCGGACCATTGGAGCCCGGAACGAAACGCGTAGCAGAACTGTCGCCAAGACGATTCCCTGGTGCCACCCAGGGGTCACGGCAGCGTCATGCTTAAGAGGTGTGGTGAAGGTTCAACCCACCCCGCCAAAGGAGCGCGCCATGACCGAAGACCTCGACATCGAAGTCAGCCACGAAGTGACCACCTTCGTCGCCGAACTGCGCCGTCTTGCCGATGCGCTGGAGCAGGGCGCGGACTACATGATCCAGATCGACGACCAAGAGGTCAGGATCCCGACGGACGCCCTTCTGTCCATCGCGCATGAACGCGAAGACGGCGAAGTCGAGCTTGAATTCCAGATCAGCTGGTCCGAAGCCTCAGACGATGAGGACGAAGAGGACGACGAAGACGAAGACGACGAGGACGAGGAAGAAGAAGAGGACAAGGACGACGCCGAGGCCGGGGAAAACAAGGACACCGAAACCGCAGCCTGAGGCCCTCGGACTACAGCTTCCGGGTGCCCGGCCGTCGTTGGGCACCCTCCGGCCGAAAGTTGACGAAAGCGTGATCCGCCCAAGCGCAGCCTCTTGCGATTTTCCAGCTTGCCCCGGGGCGGACCGTGCTACCTTTCCGGAAACATTCGGAAGGAAACCCCATGCGCCTGATCCTTGCCGCTACGATCGCCCTTGCGCCTCAGATCGCCTTTGCCGTCGGCACCGAGGACAGCGAACCACCAAAGCCCACCGCGACGACGACCGAATGCGAAGCGGGCATGATCTGGGACGAAAAGACCAAGGCCTGCGTCAAGTCCGAAGAAAGCAGCCTGAACGACGACCAGCGCTTTGGCGCAGTGCGCGAACTGGCCTATGCCGGGCGCTATGACGAGGCGAAAGTGGTCCTTGCCGCGATGACCGAGGGTGAGACCAGCCGCGTTATGACCTACCAGGGCTTCCTTCTGCGCCAGACCGGCGAGATCGAGGCCGGGATTGCCGCCTACGAACGCGCCATCGCCATCGATCCGGCCAACGTGCTGGCCCGCAGCTACTATGGCCAGCTTCTCGTGCAGATGGACGAAATCGCCATGGCCGAGGACCAGCTGACCCAGATCCGCGCCCATGGCGGCGACGGCACCTGGGCCGAACGCGCGCTTGAGACCGCGATTGAGACCGGAGTGACCTACACGTTCTGACCCAAGCCAACCAGAAGGAGAACCCTGATGAAGCCAGCCACGATCTTCGCCGTTCTCGCCTTCACCTTGTTGCCAAGCCTGGCCGCAGCCAGCTGTCGCGGCCATGACGAGACCGCCGCCAGCTGCATGGCCGGGACAGTCTGGGATGACGCCAAAGGCACCTGCGTCGAAAAGCCGACAAGCTGAGGCAGCAGTCAAGCTTGCGTTAACCTGCGGCTGCGAGGGTTCACTCATCAGGAATCGATGAGGACCCGATGGCGCAGGATATGACACCGCTTGCCCGGATCATCCCGGAACGTCGCGCGATGCAGGTATCGACCCTGCCCCGGCGCGGGCTGACCTCGCGGCAGAAGGCGGCGGTCATCGTGCGCTACTTGCTGACGGATGGCGCGTCGCTGCCCTTGTCCACCCTGCCCGACCATATGCAGGCCGCACTCGCCGAACAGATGGGCCAGATGCGGCTTATCGACCGTTCGACCTTGGACGAGGTTGTGGCCGAATTCCTGGCCGAACTCGAATCGGTCGGCCTTGCCTTCCCCGGCGGGATCGAGGGGGCGCTGTCGATGATGGACGGCCATATCTCGCAGTCCGCGGCACAGCGGTTGCGGCGGATGAACTCGGCCTCGTCCAAGATCGACCCGTGGGAACGGATCATAACGCTGAGCGCTGAGCGTCTGATGCCGATCCTTCTGAACGAGGCAGTCGAGGTTGGGGCGGTGATGCTGTCGAAGCTGCCCGTGGCCAAGGCCGCGGAACTTCTGGGAAAACTGCCGGGCGAACGGGCGCGCCGCGTGGCCTATGCCGTGTCGCTGACCGGCAATGTCGACCCCGAAACCGTGCGCCGGATCGGCTTGGCGCTTCTGACCGAACTTGACAACCAGCCGCCCAAAGCCTTCGACATCGGCCCGGTGGAACGGGTGGGGGCGATCCTGAACGTCTCGCCGTCGCTGACCCGCGACGATGTGCTTGAAGGGCTGGAAGCCGAAGATGCCGGTTTCGCCGCCGAGGTCCGCAAGGCCATCTTCACGTTCATCCACATCCCCGCGCGCCTCAACCCGCGCGACGCGCCGAAGATCACCCGCATCGTCGAACAGCAGCAGCTTGTCACCGCACTGTCGGCAGCGACCGCCAAGCCCGAGCTTGAGGCGGCGGCCGAGTTCATCCTTGAAAACATCTCGCAACGCCTGGCCCAGGGCCTGCGTGAGGAAATGGGCGCAAGGGGCAAGGTCAAGGACAAGGACGCCGAGGAAGCGATGAACGCCATCGTCAACGCGATCCGCAGTCTTGAATCGACGGGCGAGATCACGCTGATCCAGCCCGAGGAGGAGTGAGGCAAGGGTCCGGCCTTTGCTTGACCCCAGGGCGCCAAGTCCAGCCTGACCGGTGCCTCTACAGGGGCGAGGGTGCCTGGACGTTGCAGACATCGGCAGACACTTGGGCACCACAAGTTTTCTGCGAAAACTTGTAGCCTGGAACAATCGCCGCATCGCGACCCTCGTAAAACCAGAGCGATTTTTCGCAGAAAAATCATGCCCCTCGACTCTCGGCCGACAAGCGGTGCCGCAGTCGCACTAAGGCCAGCCGATCTGCAAGCCCGATCCAGCCGCGACCGACCCGCCCTTGCAGCCCTCGCGGCCAGACCATACAACCGCCCCATGTCCGCCGCCCTCCCCTCCCAAGTCACGCGCGGCGTGGCGCTGATGATCCTCGCCGTTTTCCTGTTCACCGCGATGGATGCCACCGCCAAGGGGTTGATCGCGCGCTATCCCGCGCCGCAGGTGATCTGGGTGCGCTTTGTCGGGCAGCTGGTCCTGGTCCTGGTCATCCTTGGCCCCCGGCTTGGGCCGGCGCTGCGGACGCGCTTTCCCGTCCTGCATTTCTGGCGCTCGCTGTCGCAGTTCGGCGCGACCACGTTCTTCTTCCTGTCGCTGATGCAGATCGGCCTGGCCGAGGCGACGGCGATTGCCGACATCAACCCGGTCCTCATCACGCTTGGCGCGGCGCTGTTCCTGGGCGAAAAACTCGGGCTGCGGCGAATCGCGGGGGTGGTCGTCGCACTGATCGGCGCACTGATCGTGATCCGGCCCGGGGCGGGGATCTTCAGCTGGTGGGCCGTCCTGCCGCTGCTCTGTGCGCTGTCCTATGCCACCAGCGCGCTTCTGACCCGCAAGATCGGCGCGCAGGAAAGTGTCTGGGGTTCGATGGTCTATGCCTCGGTGTTCGGGACCGTCGTGGCAGGTGCGGCGCTGCCCTTTGTCTGGCAGCCGGTAGCCATGGGCGATCTCTGGCTCTTCGGGCTGATTGCCTGCCTGGGGACCGGGGCGCAGCTTTGCATCGTCCGCAGCTTTTCGATCACCGAGGCCGGGATCGTCGCTCCCTTCGCCTATCTTGGGATCGTCTTCGCGACCTTCTGGGGGGCGGTGCTTTACGGCCACTGGCCCGACCGATGGACCGTGATCGGTGCGCTTGTGATCGTGGGCGCGGGACTTTATGTGTGGCACCGCGAAAACCGGGTGCCACACATGAAATCCCGGGCACCCAAGATCTGAAAGCCCCGATGTCGACCGCAGGCGACGCCCGCCCACCGACCCGTCCTCCGTTCCGGCCCGACCATTTCGTGGTCAACCTCGCGGCCCGCGGGCTGATCGGGCTGGCGCTGGCCCTGCCCTATCCCTGGCGGGTCGGTTTTGTCGGCTGGCTGATGCGGCGGGTGATCGGGCCCTATGCAGGCTACAGCGCGCGGGCGCGCGAAAACCTGGCGCTGATCTGGCCCG
>JBGSVS010000321.1:0-10993 GCA_041752895.1 Tabrizicola sp. | reverse complement strand
CCGGCGAGACCGGCTGCGGGCACCACGCCGACCACGGCTGCCAGCGCGGCGGCGATCCGCAATGGCCGACCGGCGGAGGCCATGCCCTGCGCCAGATGGCCGACCGCCAACAGGGCAAGGGCGGGATAAGCGGGTAGCGTGTAGTGGATCAGCTTGGTCGGGATGGCCTCGAAAAGCAGCCACACTGGGATCGCCCAGGCCAGGCAGAACCGGGTCGCGGCCTTGTTTCTCGCGCGCCAGATCGTGGGCAGCGCCACGAGGAGAAGCGGCGCAGCAGGCCAGAAGGTGACCCAGAGCGCCAGAAGATAGCTGCCGGGCGGGGCACCCTTGCCCTCTTGCCCGGTGACGATCTTGGGCAAAAGATCGGCCCCGACTGACCCCAGCCAGAACGCGCCGTCACTGCGCAGGGTGATGGCAATGAACCAGGGCAGAACCAGAAGCAAAGCGGCGATGATGGGCAGCGGGGCCCACAGCGGCCGCAGCCATGCGCCGCGCCGGTCAAAGAGGCAAAGCGCAAGCGCGGTCAGCGCGGGCACCATCGGGCCGATGGGTCCCTTGACCAGAAGGCCAAGTGCTACTGCCAGCCAGAAGGCCAGCACCCCAACCTGTCCCACCGCCTGCCCAAGGTAAAGCCGCGCAAGGACTGCCTGTGCTGCCAGGATCGTGGCAAGGTTGACGGCATCGGTCTTTGCAAGGCGCGCCTCGCCCCCGATGACAAGGCATCCGGCAAAGACTGCGGCGGCGAGAAGGGCTGCGGGGCGGCCAAAAAGCGGTGCACCGGTTACGCCCACAAGCACGACGGCTATGACCGCTCCGATCAGCGAAGGCAGCCGGTAGACCCAAAGTGCTGCGTCCTCACCCACTGCAGCGACGGCGGCAGCTTGCAGCCAGTAGATCCCGACCGGCTTCTTGTAACGGGGTTCATCCTGAAAGCGGATGTCGATCAGATCGCCGGTGTCGACCATCTGGCGGCTGGACTGGACAAAGCGCGCCTCGTCGCGGTCGGTGACGGGAAGCGTGGAGAATGCGGGAAGGAAGGTCAGAAACGCGAACAGCGCCAGGGCGACCCAGGCGCTGGCGGCAAGCACCGCCCCAGATCCTATGGGGCGGACGAGTGTCAAAACACGCCCCGTTGTTCCGCAAGTTCGGTGAACGGCTTGCGGAATGCGAGGAGCGGAAGCGGCAAGCGCGCCTCGGCGATCCGCAAAACCGGATAGAGCGCGAGAGCAACCCCGCCCGCAATGAGCACCGAGAAGACCGTGTCGCTGAGGAAGTGGCGGCCAAGCCCGATCCGCAAGAGGGAGGTGCCCGCGATGTAAAGGACCGCCGCCAGGACCGCCAACAGACGTCCCCGGTTCTGCGACAGATGCGGCCAGAGGATGACCACCAGGGGAATGGCAAGACTTGCCGCGATCGCGGTTTCCCCGGAGGTGAACGAGCAGTTGTCAAGGCACTGGGCATCGACCTGCCAGGGCGGGGTGAAGCTTGCCGCCCCGCCGAACTCGACGACGTCAACGGGACGGGCGCGGCCGACATGAGCCTTGAAAAGCAGGTTGACGATCACCCCGGCGGCCACTGCCGCGCAAAGCGCCGGATAGGCCAAGATCGCCAGGGTGTTGCGGCGGAGCTTTCCGGAGAAAATCCCAAAGAGGACTGCCGCGAACAGGAAGAAGGCGACGGCCTCGCTGATGCGGCGGATCACGGCGTTGATTGTCGGGGCAGGGCCTTCGGTCCAGCCGAACCCGCCACTGTCGGTATGAAACAGCGCAGAGACGGCAATGTCGATCCCGGGAAAGGCCGCGAAGACGGCCTGCGCCAGGACTAGGGCCAAAAGATAGGCGATCAGGATGCTGTGCTGGGTCATTCCGGGTCCTCGTGTCAAGGCTGGGGCAGCAGGCAGGCTGGGTCGGGCAGTCGGTACAGAACGAGCGTGTCACTGCCGGCAAATCCCGGGGGTGCCTTCTGGCGGGCAACCTCATCAGCGGTGGGGCAGGGAGGTGTGGCGTCGGCCCGCAGAAGGACCAGCGGTTCTGGGTCGCGGTCCGGGTCGAAGGCGGCGGTCATTTCCCAGTGATGCGCGGGCAGGCCCGCCGGGGGGATCGCGCGGATCTTCAGGTCGGTGCCGGTGGAAAACCATTCGAGGTCGGCCAGAAGATCGCGATCCCGCGCGACGATGGTTGCGGCGTCAAGATCAGAGGCTGTGGCAAGCACCCAGCGGGCGACGTCGGAATGCCCGAGATAGCGCGAAAGGATCGGGCGGTCGTTGGCGAGGCGCAGGTCGGTTCCAAAGGCCTTCAGCGCGGGAAAAGCGATGGAGACCACCAGACCAATACCAACCGCAACCAGCGCAAGGCGCGGATGCTGTGTTAGCCAGGCTCCGGCGAGGATCGCTCCGGGCACAAGGTAAAGGACCGCCCAGTTCGCTAGCACCGGGCCTTTGACCGCCTGCAGCAGGACGATCATCAGGGGCACCAGCACAAGGGCAAGAAGGGGTTTGGCCGATGGCAAGTCGCGGCGGGAAAGCCAGATCGCCGCGAAGGTGATCGGTCCGGCGACCAGGAATTGTTCGGCGACAAAGCGCAGGGGGCGAAGGACCGAGGCCCCTGCGCCTTCGGTGATGGCCTGGACATGCGAGACGGTGATGAAGCCGTGCTGGGCAAGCCAGACAAGATGCGGGGCGATGACCGCAAGCATGACCGCGCAGGCGATCAGAAGGTCGGAGCGGTTGGGCCGGAACAGTGGCGACATCACCGCTGCCGCAACTGCCCCGCCAAGCCAGAACAGCATCGCGTGCTTGGCCAGAATGCCGACCCCCAGCGCAAGCCCAAGCAGGATCGCCGCACCTGGCGCGCGCCTGCCTGAGACGTTCGCCTCGCCCGCCTGGAGTTGCGCCAGCAGGGCTATGGCCGCTGCAAAGAGAAGCGGCGTGTCGGTGGTCATCAGCGCAGAGCCAAGCACCACCGCCGGCGAGACGAGGTAGAGAAGGGCCGAAAGCCAAGCAACCGGCCCCGAGGCAAGGCGTCTGGCACAGGCGAAGATCACCGCAGCCGTTGCCGCGTGGAACAGGATCGCGGGCAGCCGCACTGCGGCGACGGACTGCCCGAAAAGCTCGGTCGAGAGCCGGTTGATCCAGCCGATCAGGGGCGGTTTGGAATAGGCTCCGAAAGAAAAAGTCCGGCCCCAGAACCAGTATTGCGCCTCGTCGGTCGAAAGCTCGGTTTGGTCGAACAGGCCAAGCGTCAGCCGATAGCCAATCAGCCCAAGCGCTACCGCAAGGGCGACCTTGGCCGGGCCAAGGCTGAGGTCAGTTTTCAGCGCGGGCGGGGTGATGCTGGTGCTCGGCATGGATCAGCCAGAGGTTGCGCAGGTAGATGACGAGGCCCATGGACTGGCCCAGGATGAACACCGGGTCGCGCCGATAGAGCGCATAGGTGAAGAGGATCAGCCCGCCGCCGAGGGAGAAGTACCAGAATGCGATCGGGATGACGGACCGCTTCTCGCGTTCGGATGCGATCCACTGCACGAGGAAGCGGGCGGTGAACAGAAGCTGGCCGGACAGGCCGATCATGACCCAGCTGAACTCAGTCCAGCTTTGGACATGCAGCCATGCCCAGAGTGTTTCACGCATCGATCCTTCCTTCCGTGACTTGCGCCCTGACACGGGACACCGGTGCTGCGACCTTGACCGCGTTGCGCAGGGGTTCGGGCGTCAGGTCTTCGGCCCGCGCCCGTTTGCGGCGATGGATCAGCCAGGCCACGCCTGCGAGATCGAGGATCCCGGCCAAAGCACGGTCAAGGTTGCCGTAGTTCGAACGGCCGGTCAGGCGCGGCGCATGGGTGACGTCGACCAGTTGCACCTGCCAGCCGTCCCGGGCGAAGAGCGCCGGGAGATAGCGGTGCATGTGGTTGAAGTAGGGGAGTGCCAGGAATGCCTCGCGCCGGAAGGCCTTGAGCCCGCAGCCGGTATCCCGCGTCCCGTCGCGCAAGACGGCGGAGCGCAGCGCATTGGCGAACTTCGATGCCAGGCGCTTTGACAGGGTGTCCTTGCGGCCGACGCGCTGCCCGGCAACAAGCCCGCAGGCCGGATTTGCGTGCATGCCAAGCAGGGGTTCCACAAGCTTTGGCAGGTTCCCGGGCGGGTTCTGCCCGTCTCCGTCCAGGGTCGCGACAATGCCCGACCGCGCCGCAAGGACGCCGGAATGCAGTGCTGCCGACTGGCCCGCCGACTGGGGATGTCCAAGCACCCTGATCCGGGGATCGGCTCCGGCAAGGGCCAGGCATTTCGCCCGCGTGCCGTCGGTCGACCCGTCATCGACAAGGATAAGTTCGTAGGACATCAGCCCAAGGGCTGTCGCAATCTCTGCGACCAACGCGCCGATTGCCGCTTCCTCGTTCCGCATCGGCACCACCACAGACAGCTTGGGCGGAAGCTGGGGCAGCGGCACAATCGACGGATGGGTGCGCATCAGGGTGATTCAGTCCACAGGAACCCCTCGTTTAAGTCCGTCTGATGAAATCCCCACGACGGATTTGTCACAGTTTCTTGTCCGCAGCCCCATGCATCGTGCCCCTTGCGCCGCGACGGGATTTCCGGCAAAATGCATATACATTGCATATGCAGAAGCAGAGGAAACCATGGCCAAGAACAAGTCCGACACCAAGAAGAAGAAGCGGAAGTCCAGCCAGCTGGTGATCCGGATCGAGGCATCCGAACGCGATGCATTCGTGAAGCTTTGCGACGATCTGGACACCAGCGCCGCGCGGGAAATCCGCCGGTTCATGCGGGAGTGGGTCGAGACGCACAGGCCTTCGGTCGCGGCAGAGCCTGCGCCCGAGGCGGAGCCTGTGCCCGCCAAGATCGAGACGCCCATCAAGATCGAGACGCCTGCCGAGGCTGCGCCGGCTGCAAAGCCCAAGCCCGCCCGTCGCAAGCGGGCAGAACCGGTCGAAGCGAGCGCCTGAGCTTTGCGATCCAGCTGACGTCGGGGCGCTGGCACATGGCGCCCCGCAGACGTGTCGCAGTTGTCGATCCGTCGTGAATCTTTCATCGAAGCCCAACAGTCCTGTCGTCTGCGGCTTGCAGCATCCCGCGAAACTTAAACGAGGGACTGTCCGCGATGACCCTGCCGATCCTTGGCGCAGCACTTTGCCGGGCGAGCCTTGCCCACCACGTCGACTGGCTGCGCGAAGCGCCGCGTGATCTGGAACTGCAACACTTCGTCGATGCCGAAGTTCTGGACGGCGACTGGTCGGGCCTTGCCGCCGAGGTGAACGGCCTTCTCGACGGCCACGAGGGTCGCCGGGGCATCCATGGGCCGTTCTGGGGCTTTACCATTTCCTCCTACGACCCGGAGGTGCGCCGGATCGTCGCCCGCCGGATGGATCAGGCGCTGGACGTCTGCGCGGCGGTCAACGGGACCCACGTCGTGATCCATTCGCCCTTCACCACCTGGGGCTACAATCATCGCGGGCTTTACCCGTCGGAAACCGAGCGGATGGTCTCGGCCGTCCGCGACACGCTGGGTGCGGCCTTGAAGCGGGCCGCTGACATGGGCGTGACCTTCGTGCTTGAGAACATCGAGGACATCGAGCCCACCGACCGCGCCAAGCTGTGCGAAGCGCTGGACTGGCAGGCGCTGGAGCTGTCGGTCGACACGGGGCATGCGCATTATGCCCATGGCTCGACAGGCGCGCCGCCGGTGGACTTCTGTATCCGTGCTGCCGGGTCGCGGCTTGGCCATGTCCACCTGCAAGACGCCGACGGGTTCGCTGACCGGCACTGGCAGATCGGGCATGGCACGATCCTGTGGCACTCGGTTTTCGCGGCCATCGCGGAGACCGGCGCCAACCCGCGACTGATCCTGGAGTTGCGCGACAAGGCGGGTGTGCTGCCCTCGGCCGCCTATCTGAAAGCGCTGGGGATCGCCGAATGAGCCCTTTGAAGTTCGTGGTCCTGTCGGACCTGCACCTTGGCCCGCCAGGGTCGGTGGTCAACGGGCTTGATACCGGGGCGCGGCTGACGGAGGCGGTCGGGGTCATCACCCGCGACCACGCCGACGCGGCCTTTGTCCTGTTGGCGGGGGACCTTGCCGACCTGGGCGAGGTGGCGGCCTATCATCATCTGCGCGACCTTGTCGCCGCGCTGCCGATGCCGGTGCATATCACGCTGGGCAACCACGACGACCGTGCGACCTTTCTGTCGGTCTTCGGGGCCGAGCGGGACGATCCAATGGGTCGGGTCTCGACTGTGGTGGATGCGGCCAACCACCGGATCATCCTTTTCGACACGACTGAACCGGGGCTTGTCGGCGGCAGGCTCTGCCAGGGGCGGCTTGACTGGCTGGCGGCGCGGCTGGACGAGGCGCGGGACCGCCCGGTCATCATCGTCCAGCATCACCATGCCAATCCCCTGTCGCTTCCGGTGGACGAGATCATCCTGGAGAATGCCGAGGACTATCTCGCGGTGCTGCAGCGCCACCCGGAAATCCGTCAGGTGATCGCGGGGCACGTGCATCTGCCGACGACGGCGGTCTGGCGCGGCATCCCGATGACGACCATCGCGGGCTCGCATTATTCGGTCAGCCCGCATGTGCCCGGCGTTCCGGGGCGGCAAAGGCAGCTTGAAGGTCCAGCGCAGATGGCGGTGGTCCTTGTGTCGTCAGATGGCGTCACGGTGCATTTTCAGGATCATTGCGAGCGCCACCTGACGCTTGCTCCGGGCCTGTTCGACTAGGCCCGGATGCGACCAGTTCTGGACGAAGCAGACGCGCGGGACGCAGGTTCCGTGCGGCCTTTGCGTGCGCCTACAACATATTGAAACATATAGCTTTTGTAAAACAAACTGTCGCCGGATCGTCACCGAATCGCCGCATAAGGACGCCGCGCTGCATGAATGGCAGCCCCTTAACGGAGACAGGGAAGATGACCCAGAAACTTGCTGCCGCAGCACTGGTGCTTGCCGCCACCGCTGGCTCGGCCTTTGCCGACAAGATCAAGTTCGAATACTGGTATGGCCTGACCGGCGACCTTGGCGCTGTCGTTCTGGAAACCTGCACGCGCTTCAACGCGAGCCAGGACCAGTTCGAGGCCGTATGCGTCGGACAGGACGGCTATGACAAGGCCGTGCAGAACACCATCGCCGCTTTCCGCGCCGGCAAACACCCGACGCTGCTGCAGTCCTTCGACGCCGGCACCGCCGATCTGATGCTGTCGGGCGAGTTCTACCCGGTCCACCAGATGATGGCCGACCACGGCATCACCATCGACTGGGCGAACTACTTCCCCGGCATTGCCAACTACTATGCCGACAGCAAGGGCAACTTCGTCTCGATGCCCTTCAACTCGTCGACCCCGGTCTACTATTTCAACGCCGACCATTTCGCCAAGGCCGGGATCGCCGAAGCGCCGCTGACCTGGGAAGGCATGGAAGCTGCCTTCACCGCGCTGAAGGCTTCGGGCGTCGACTGCCCCTACGCCTATGAGCCGTCGGTCTGGATCGACCTAGAACAGTTCTCGATGGCGCACAACGTGCCGGTCGCGTCGAACGACAACGGCTATGCCGGTCTGGACACCGAACTGCAGTTCAACACCACGCTGCACGTCAAGCACATGGAGAACATCCAGCGCTGGATCGGTGAGGGCCTTGTGCAGGTCCGCACTCAGGCCTCGGGCAAGACCGCGCGCGACAGCTTTGTCGAAGGCGAATGCTCGGTGTTCTTCTCGTCGATCGCCGACCACAACACCGTCCACAAGCTGAAGCCCGCCTTTGGCTGGGACGTCCAGATGATCCCGACCTACGAGGGCACGGAACGTCACAACACCGTCGTCGGCGGGGCCTCGCTGTGGGCGCTGTCGGGCAAGACCGAGGACGAATACAAGGCTGCTGCCGCCTATCTGCAGTTCCTTGCCACCCCGGAATCGGAAGAGTTCTGGGTGTCGAACACCGGCTATATCCCGGTGACCAAGGCCGGCTATGACGCGCTGCTGGCCAAGGGCTTCTACAACGACGCCCCCTACAAGAACCGCGACATCGCGCTGAAGTCGCTGACCTTCACCGAGCCGAACAACCTGACGCGCGGCATCCGTCTTGGCGGCATGATCCAGATCCGCGCCGAGTGGCTGGCCGAAGTGCAGGCCGCGTTCGCCGGTCAGAAGCCGATGCAAGAGGCGCTGGATACCGCTGCTGCGCGTGGCAACGAGATCCTCGGCCGCTTTGCCCAGACCTACGCCGGCAAGTCCTTCCCGTAACGGTCTATTTTTCAACAAAAAAATCGGGCGCGGCGGCGAGCGTCGCGCCCGGTCCATCGGGAAGGACCATCGATGCGCCGCGCCCATTTCAAGTTCAGCTGGATCGTGCCGCTTCTTCTCGCACCCCAGCTTCTGGTGATCTTCACCTTCTTCTACTGGCCCTCGGCGCAGGCGCTTTACTGGGCCTTCACGCTGGAACAGCCCTGGGGCGGGGGCAACACTTGGGTCGGGTTCCAGAATTTCAAGAAAGTGCTGAGCGACCCTTATTACTGGGGCTCGGTCCGGGTTTCTGTGACCTATGCGCTGGCGACCACGATCCTGGCGATGGGCATGGCCCTTACGCTGGCGCTGTTTGTCGACCGCCAGCTTGCGGGCTACCGGGTCTGGCGCATCGGGATCATCTGGCCCTATGCCGTGGCCGCCCCGGCCGTGGGCCTTGCCTTCAACTTCGTCTTCAACCCTGGCGCGGGCATCTTCAGCTTCATCAACACGCTGGCCCCCGGCTGGTGGGACCTGTCGAAATATCCCTGGCAGGCGATCACCGCCATCGTCATCGCGGGCGCGTGGAAGCAAGTGGCCTACAGCTTCATCTTCTTTCTCGCCGCACTCCAGTCCATCCCCCGCAGCCTGACCGAGGCCGCCGCGATGGACGGCGCGCGGCCCTTGCGGCGGATGATGGACCTGCAACTGCCGCTGCTGACCCCGACGTTCTTCTTCCTTCTCGTCATCAACATCACAGACAGCTTCACCGACAGCTTCGGCATCGTCGATACGCTGACCGGGGGCGGGCCGTTCCGGGCCACGGACCTGATGGTTTACAAGATCTACTCCGACGGCTTCCGGGGGTTCGACTATTCGGGAGCTGCGGCCCAATCGATCATCCTGATGTGCCTTGTGATGGCACTGACCTTCATCCAGTTCCGCTATGTCGAGCGGCGCGTGCACTACACCTGAGGGACCCCAGATGATTGAACGCACGCCCGTCCTTAACATCGCCACGCACCTGATCCTGGGCTTCGGCCTGATCCTGATCCTGGTGCCGATCTGGCTGGCGTTCGTCGCCGCCACCCATGACCTTCAGGCCGTCAACTCGGCTCCGGTGGAGTTCTGGCCGGGTGACCAGCTTTGGTTGAACCTGAAGGAAGCCTGGGCGCTATCCGACTTCGGGCAGAAGTTCGTCAATACCTTCATCGTCGCCATCGGCGTCGTGGTGGGAAAGATCACGCTGGCCTGCATCACCGCCTTCGCGCTGGTGTTCTTCCAGTTCCGCGGCCGGATGCTGATCTTCTGGGCGATCTTCATCACCTTGATGCTGCCGCTGGAGGTCCGCATTGTTCCGACCTATGCCGTGGCCGCCAACGCCCTGTCGCCGTTCCAGGCGATCCTGGATGCGACCGGTATCAGCTGGTTGGTGAACACGCTGTCCGGCATCGAGGTCGCGCTGGAATGGAACCTTCTCAATTCCTACACTGGGCTGATCCTGCCCCTGGTCGCCACCGCCACCGGCACGTTCCTGTACCGCCAGTTCTTCCTGACCATCCCTGACGAGCTGGTCGAGGCCGCGCGGATGGACGGGGCAGGGCCCTTGCGGTTCCTGTGGGACATCCTGATCCCGCTGTCGAAGACCAATATCGCGGCGCTGGCCACGATCATGTTCGTCTATGCCTGGAACCAGTATCTCTGGCCGTTGCTGGTGGTTACCGACCGGGCGAATTACGGCATGGTCGTGGTGCAGCTGTCCGACCTTGTGCCCGACCAGTTGACCACCGGCGGCGGGACCCCGACCTGGCACCTGGCGATGGCGGCCACGATGGTTGTCATGCTGCCGCCTATCCTGATCGTCATCTTCATGCAGCGCTGGTTCGTGCGCGGCCTGATCAATACCGACAAGTGAGGTCCCCATGGCCGAGATCGCCATCCGAAACGTTGCCAAGACCTATGGCAAGACCACGATCATGGAGGGGGTGTCGCTGGACATCCGCAATGGCGAGTTCGTCGTCATCCTGGGCCCATCCGGCTGCGGTAAGTCCACGCTTCTGCGCCTGATCGCGGGGCTGGAGGAAATCACCGCTGGCGAGATCTCGATTGCCGGGCAAGTGGTGAACCAGCTTGAACCGCGTGAGCGTGGCTGCGCGATGGTGTTCCAGAACTACGCGCTATACCCGCACATGACGGTGGCCGAGAACATCGGTTACGCGCTGAAGGTGGCAGGGGTCCCCAAGGCCGACCGCATGGCCCGCGTGGCAGAGACGGCGAAATCGGTGGGCCTGTCGGATTTCCTGGACCGCAAGCCCGGCCAGCTTTCGGGCGGCCAGCGCCAGCGCGTCGCCATGGCCCGCGCGATCATCCGGTCGCCCAAGGTGTTTCTCTTTGACGAGCCCTTGTCGAACCTTGACGCCAAGCTGCGGGTCCAGATGCGCCACGAGATCCGGCGCATCCACAACCAGATCAAGGCGACCTCGGTCTTTGTCACCCATGACCAGCACGAAGGCATGACCCTGGCCGACCGGCTGGTGGTGATGAACAAGGGCACGATCGAGCAGATCGGGACCCCGTCGGAGATCTACGACAACCCCGCATCGATCTATGTGGCGGGTTTCATCGGCAGCCCGGCGATGAACATTCTGCCCGGAAGCTACAACGCCGCCCGGCGCGGTGTACAGCTGGAAAGCGGGGCTTTCGTGCCTTTGGCGCTGACCGCTGACCTTGCTGACGCGGCCTTGCTGCAAGTGGGTGTCCGGCCTGA
>JBGSVS010000320.1:0-1584 GCA_041752895.1 Tabrizicola sp. | reverse complement strand
ACGAGGCGCGCCGCCACGCTGGCCAGCGCCGCCCCCGTCAGGTCGAGCCCGAGGCCGAAGATCAGGATCGGGTCGAGCGCTGCGTTGACCAGTGCCCCATAGATCGTCGCCATCATCGCGCGGCGCGCATCGCCATGCGCGCGCAGGATCGCGCCGCCCACCATGCCCACGATCAGGAACGGCAGGCTGGGCACGATGATCCGGAGGTAGTGAACGGAAAGGTCCAAGGTCTCGCCCGAGGCCCCCATGAGGGACGCCAGCGAGGCAAGATTCAGCCAGACCGCTGCCGCGAAGACCGCGCCGAAGACGACTCCCCAGACGAGCGCGGCCGCAGCCTGTGCCTTGGCCAGTTCCGCGTCGCCCTGTCCCAGCGCCCGGGCCACCAGCGCGCCCGCCGCGATGGCCATGCCGATGCCGAAGGAGGTGGTGAAGAACAGGATCGCGCCCGCGTATCCCACCGCCGCCGCAAGTTCCGCGTTGCCCAGCATCGCGATGAAGACCATATCGATGAAGTCGACTGCGAAGACCGCCATCAGCCCCACTGACGAGGTCAGCGCCATCACCGTGATGTGGCGAAAGAGGTTGCCTTCGAGAAAAACGGCGCGCGCTTCGGCCATGGGGCCTCCGGATTGGTTTCTGATCGATCCGCCCCGCTTTTGCGACGATGGGCCGAACCTCCGGTTCCGGCGCTCGGGTAGCTCGCCGTTAATGCGCTGAACTTTTCAGGAGTTGAGGTCAGATGACGAGGAAAGCGAAGGGCAAAACACCGAACAGACCGTAGAGCCCCAGCCGTGCGCCCGGCGTGAAGGATGTGCCGCGGGTGAAGACAAGGACGCACAGGACGCCCAGGGCGGCCTCGAATGTCAGCGCTGCGGGCAGGTTCAGATGATACCAGTCTGTTCCGATGGGATGGCTATCCGGCCCGAACACATGATGCCCGTAGCCCGCGACCAGGTCGCCCAGCCAGTGGCCCAAAGACAATGCCATGGCGATCAACGCGAAAACTCGACGCCTCGTCACCGCAAAAGCGATCGCACCGGCAAGCAACGTCCAGCCGATCTGGGGAACAAGGTCGTGGCTGAAAGTCATCTGGGTCACGTTGGTGGCGAGTGATGGCCCATCCACACCTGTCGGTTCCATGGTCTCGATGCCAAGCGCCACGAAGGTGAACATCGCGATGTCGATGAGGAAAGCGCTGACAAGAAGAAGCCACCAAGGCATGTCCGGGGCCGCGCGTTTCGCAACCAGTGTCGTGGCCGCGTGCCCGAGGATCATCGGGCGGCCTCTTCTCCGCGCTTCATCATGGCCGACATGGGTCGGATCATGACGACAAGGTCAGTCACCTTGCCCGCGGCATCCAAGCGGATGATGTCTATGCCGGTGAAGGCCGCATCGCCGACGCGACCCCGAAACTCCAGCACATGGCCCTCGTCACCGACGAATTCCCTCGCGTATTCGAAGTTCTCGAAAATGCCGAACGACTGCCGCAAGCTGGCGACGAAGGCCTCCTTGCCACGCAGCGGCATCGCGTCGACGGGGGTGTGGAACGTCACGTCGTCCGCCAGAAGCTCCGGCAGTGCGTCC
>JBGSVS010000319.1:0-5703 GCA_041752895.1 Tabrizicola sp. | reverse complement strand
ACCTTGGCTGGCTGCGCGCGGTGGCCGATCCGGCAGATGACCTGCGGACGCCGATGAAGGGACCGCTGCAATCGGTGCGCGACGGGGAGGCGGACCTAGCCCGGGCCGCGCTGGCGCTTGCCAAGTCCGCACATCTTTTGCCCGCCGCACTGCTGGTGCCGGTCGACACCGCGCTGGCGCTGGCAGGGGCGCATGGGCTTACCCTGCTGACGCTGGACGAGGTCGCCCCGGCGCTTGCAGCGCTGCCACCGATGGACGAAGTGGTGTCGGCCCGCGTGCCTCTGGTCGCCTCCAGTGCGGGGCGGGTGCATGTCTTTCGCCCCGACGACGGCGGCGAAGAACATTACGCCATCGAGATCGGCCGCCCGGACCGGGCGCATCCCGTGCTGACGCGACTTCATTCCGCCTGTTTCACCGGAGACGTTCTGGGGTCGCTGAAATGCGATTGCGGACCGCAGTTGCGCGCGGCGCTGGCGCAGATGGGGGCCGAGGGGGCGGGGGTCCTTCTCTACCTCAATCAGGAGGGCCGGGGCATCGGGCTTGCGAACAAGCTGCGGGCCTATTCCTTGCAGGATCAGGGGTTTGACACGGTCGAAGCCAACCACCGCCTGGGGTTCGAGGACGACGAACGCGACTTCCGCATCGGGGCCGAGATCCTGCGGAAGCTGGGATTCTCCTCGGTGCGGCTTCTGACCAACAACCCCAAGAAGCTGGCGATGATGCAGGGCTGTGGGCTGCAGGTGACGGAACGGGTCCCTCTCCATGTGGGCGAAACCGCCGAGAACCGCGCCTATCTGGCCACCAAGGCCGCAAAGTCGGGGCATCTTCTGTGAAGCCGACCGACCTGGTGGTGACGCCGATCGGACTGCGGTTCCTGGGGCGCGTGCTGCCCTGTTCGGTCGGGCGCGGCGGGATCGTTTCTGCACCGGCCAAACGCGAAGGCGACGGTGCTACACCTGCCGGGGTGCATCGGCTGGTCGGGATGCTCTACCGCCCTGACCGGCTAACACGACCAGCCAACTGGGCGCTGCCAATCGGCCCGTCGGACCTGTGGTCTGACGACCCGAGGGATGAGGATTACAACCTGCTGGTCCGCGCGCCGCACCGCTTCAGCCACGAACGGTTGCGTCGGGCCGATCCGATGTATGACCTCGTCATCATCACCGACTGGAACTGGCCCCATGCCGAACCCGGACGCGGCTCGGCGATCTTCATCCACCAGTGGCGCAGGCCCGGTGCCCCCACGGCGGGCTGCGTGGCCTTGTCGCGCCGCGACCTGCACTGGATCGCCCCTCGCATCACGCATCAGACCCGGCTGATTGTGCGGCTCTGACCCCCTTCTCAAAACGCTTTGACCCGCATAAACTGCGCGGAATTGGGGGGAGCCATGGCCAAGACGGACACCGCAGACGACCAGATTTTCGACCTGCGGCTGGCCCGGTCGGCGAATGACCTGTTCCCGATGCTTGAGGCGCTGTATGGCGCGCGGGAGGACTATCCGGCCTTCCGCTCCGCTTTGGTCAAGGCGCTGAAGAAGGGCTGGAGCGACCGACCACCTGAGCTGAAGCGGCTGGACCTGCAGCGCGACCTTGAACCCGACTGGTTCCAGCGCCCGGACATGGCGGGTTATGTCTTCTACATCGACCGGTTCAACGGGACGCTGCAAGGCATCCTCGACAAGCTCGACTATCTGGAAGACCTCGGGATCACCTATGTCCACCTGATGCCCTGCCTGAAGCCGCGTCCGGGGGACAGCGACGGCGGCTATTCGGTGATGGACTACCGCCAGATCAACCCGGCCTTCGGCACGATGGTGGATTTTGAGGCGGTCAGTGCCGCCCTGCGCGCCCGGGGCATGTCGCTGTGTGTCGATCTGGTCCTGAACCACACGGCGAAGGAACATGCCTGGGCGAAGAAGGCGGCGAAGGGCGATCCGAAGTTTCAGGACTACTACCTGATGTTCGACGCGCCGGACATGCCGAACCTCTATGAACAGACGCTGGTCGAGGTCTTCCCCGACAATGCTCCCGGCAACTTCACCCATTATCCGGAGATCGGGAAATGGGTCTGGACCACCTTCAACGAACACCAGTGGGACCTGAACTGGGCCAACCCGGCGGTGTTTCTGGAGATCGTCGAGGTGATGCTGTTCCTGGCGAACAGGGGCGTCGATGTCCTGCGGCTGGACGCGGTGGCCTTCATGTGGAAGCGGCTCGGCACCCGTTGCCAGTCGGAGCCCGAGGTTCACATGCTGCTGCAGGCCCTGCGCGCCTGCAGCCGGATCGCCTCGGCTGCCGTGCTGCATCTGGAGGAGGCCATTGTCGCTCCGGCCGAGATGCTGCCCTATCTGGGGCGCGGCAGGCATGACGGGAAAGAGGGCAACCTCGCCTACCACAACAGCCTGATGGTGCAGTTCTGGTCCTCGCTTGCCACGCGGGACACCCGGCTGATGGCGCATGTGCTGGGCACGCATTTCCCCGACCGGCTGACCAACGCGACCTATGCGACCTATATCCGCTGCCACGATGATATCGGCTGGGCGGTGACGGATGAGGACGCGGCGGCCGTGGGGGCTTCGGGGCATGGGCACCGGAGTTTCCTGTCGGACTTCTACGAAGGCAGCTTCCCAGGCACCTTCGCCAAGGGTGCGCTGTTCCAGGTGAACGAGGCGACGGGGGACAAGCGGATTTCCGGGTCCTTCGCTTCGCTTGCAGGGCTGGAAACCGCGCGGGATGCGGGCGAGACGGACCTTGCCGTGCAGCGCATCCTGATGGGGCACGCGCTGATTGCGGCCTGGGGTGGCATTCCGCTGATCTACATGGGCGACGAATTGGCGGCCCTGAACGACTACGGCTACCTTGATGACCCCGACCACGCGCATGACAGCCGGTGGGTGCATCGGCCCCGGATGGACTGGCAGCTGGCCGAGGCACGGCATGGGGCCGATACGCCGTCCGGGCGGGTATTCCGGGGGACGAAGACGATCCTAGCCCGCCGCAGGGCGACCCCGGCGCTGCATGCGGGGCATCCGGTGCGGGTGGTGGTGTCGGGCAAACCGGGGGTGCTGGCGTTCCAGCGGACAGCACCCACGGGGGTGCTGCTGGGGCTCTTCAACTTCACCGATCAGTGGCAGAACCTGCCCGAGACCTGGGCGCGGGAGCAGGGGGTGACACGGATGTGGGACGCGCTGTCGGACGCCCCGGTCGAGACCCATCACGGGCAGATCGCCCTGCCCCCCTATGCGCGGGTCTGGCTGACCTGACGAGCTGTCCACGGTGGACATTTCCGGATTGTTGTTTGGTATCAGACGGTTGCCCGTGGACGGTAACTGTTTGTTAAGGTGGAATTTGGCCGGGTGCCCCCGCCCCCATCCCCTCCCCACTGAGGGGGAGGGGAGGCGTCTGGCATGGGCGTCGCACATCACGGGTCAGGCCTGACTCTGGCAGCGCGGTCAGAGCCTGGGGCGGGAGTATTTGGAAAAGGGCAACTGCAGGGTCAGGCTTGGTAAGCCCGCGCACCAAAGATCGCGCTGCCGACGCGGACATGAGTTGCGCCATGGGCGATGGCGGCTTCGAAGTCGCTGCTCATCCCCATTGACAGACCGCTGAGACCGTGGTCAGCGGCCATGCGGGCCAGCATGGCGAAATGCGGGGCCGACTCCTCACCCTCGGGCGGGATGCACATGAGGCCCAGGGGTGAGAGGTCCATCGCCCGGCAATCGCGCAGGAAACCGGACAGGTCGGCGGGCAGGACACCGGCCTTCTGAGGCTCCTCGCCCGTGTTCACCTGGACGAAGAGTTGCGGCAGCGACCCCTGCGCCTGCGCAAGGCTGGCGAGCTTTTGCGCCAGCGAGGGTCGGTCCAGCGTGTGGATCGCATCGAAGAGGTCGACGGCGACCTTGGCCTTGTTGGACTGCAAGGGGCCGATCATGTGGAGTTCCACCCCGGGAAACCGGTCGCGCCAGTCGGGCCATTTCCCGGCAGCCTCCTGCACGTAGTTTTCGCCAAAGACGCGGTGGCCTTCGGCCAACACCGCCTCGACCCGGTCGGGTGGCTGGACCTTGGACACGGCAATCAGCCGGACCGATCCGTCATCCCGCCCTGCGGCCCGTTCGGCCACCCGTATCCGCGCCAGAATATCTGCCAGTGCCATTGTCCACCCTTTGCTGGCGGAACCCTAACCGGGAGGCAGACAAAAAGAAAAGAGCGGGCAATGCCCGCTCTTTCCCGATCGTCCAATCCGGGTGGATTAGAACGAGAACTTCAGGCCGACGTCGGCGAAGGTGTTGTCGCCAGCCGGAGCGTTCTGCTGAACGATGCCGCCGGCAACCGAAGCGCCGCCGCCGAGGTCGTAGGCAGCGCCGATCCCGTAGTGCTGGGTGTCGTTGTCGCCGAAGTCGGTGTAGAACGCGGTCAGCGTGGTCGCGCTGATCGCATAGTCAACCGACACAGCCCACTGGGTGTCAGCTTCGGTGTCACGGTCGGTGACGCGGGCCTTGAGGGTGGCCGAGCCGAGGGTCGCCGAGGCGCCCAGGTGCAGAGCGTCGTCGGTGTCCGAGGTTTCGTAGCCGAGAGCGACCGAGTAGGCGTCCGTGGCGTACTTGACAGCGATGTTCATCTCATCAGCGGTGTCGGCAGCGCCGTCAACGTTGTAGAGCTGGCCAGCGCCGAGACCGAAGGTGAAGCCACCGGTCGAGTATTCGTAGTACACGGCGGTCTTGGTGGTGCCGATGAAGCCGATTTCCTGCAGGTCATCGTTCGGGCCGTAGCCGACGCCCGAAACCTGGCCAACGAGAGCGTCAGCAGCGCCGCCGACGTCACCCATGGTCAGCTTGCCGAACGCGCCCGAGATGAACACGGTCGAGTCGCCGTTCGAGTCACCGTCCTGATCGCCACCGGCGTCGTTGTTGTTGCCGCCCTGCTGGTCAGCGCGCATCGAAGCGCCGAACGACAGACCCGAGTCGGTTTCGCCCGAAGCGGTGAAGACGATACGGACGCGCGACGAGAAGAACGTTTCGCCCGAGCCAGCATTCAGCGTGCCGTTGTACACGAGACCCATGCGGGCCGAACCCGACAGGGCCACTTCGGCCGAAGCAGCACCAGCCATCAGGGTCAGCGCGCTGGTCGCGAGAAGAAGCTTTTTCATTTTTCCCTCTTTCTTCAAGGTAAGCCCGCCGCAGGGGAATCCGCAGGGGAATGGAGTGTATTTCCACCGCAACGCCCCGGATTGCAACGACAGGCAGGCCTGCGACCGAAATCCGCCGGAAGTTGGTGCAGCAAAGTCACAGGTCCGGAGGGCGGGTCCGGCGGACCAGCGATTCTAGCAGCAAGCGCCCGCGCGCGCGAGGCACAGGTCCGGAAGCGAAAACCCTTGGCACGCCGAAAGCCCTAAGTTAGACAGCGATCAAGGGTTCAAGGGATGTCCGGATGATCTTGCATAAATTTGCACGGGTTACGCTTGTGGCAGGTCTGGCGTTTACGCTGGCGGGCTTCGGCGGCGGGATAGGCAGCGGCAACCTGTTCGGCAAGCGCGGCGGCGTCCCGTCCGAGGACCAGCTGACCCGCAAGGAACGCGCCGATGCCCAGCGCGCGGCCAACACGGCAGCGAACCCGGACCGGGCCGAGAAGGGTTCAACCATCTGGGACCTGTTCTCGGCGGCCGACAACCCGAACACCACGGTCGAGGTCAACAGATACATCTGGC
>JBGSVS010000318.1:0-3719 GCA_041752895.1 Tabrizicola sp. | reverse complement strand
CGATGCCGGGGCGGTCGGCCGCGGGGGGAAGCCTTCTGGCCAACGACCCGCATCTGGGCCTGACCGCGCCAACGATCTGGTATCTGGCGCGGCTGGAATTGCAGACGGGCGGCGTGATCGGCGGCACGATTCCGGGTGTGCCGGTGGTGCTGGTCGGGCGGTCGGAAATGCTCGGCTGGGGGCTGACGACGGCCTATGTCGATGATCAGGACGTGGTGATCGAGGCGCTGAACCCGGAAAACCCCGAGGAATACCAGACGCCCGACGGCTGGGCGACCTTTGAAAGCCGCCAGTCGATCATCAAGGTCAAGGATGCCGATCCGGTGACGCTGACCCTGCGCTGGTCGAAGAATGGGCCGATCCTGCCGGGGGGGCACTACGACCTGGGGTCGATCACCCCTGCGGGTCATGTGGCGGCGATCAGCTGGACGGCGCTTTCTGGGTCCGACACCTCGATCAGCGGGGCGATGGCGCTGATGAAGTCGCAGTCGATCCCCGAGGCGCTGGAGGCCGGGAAACTGGTCATCGCGGCGGCGCAGAACGTGATGCTGGCGGACACGGACGGCATTGCGATGCAGGTGATGGGGGTGATGCCCGCGCGCGACCCGGCCCATCCGTCGCAGGGGCGGCTGCCCGCACTGGGGTCGGACCCGGCGGTAGGGTTCAAGGGCATGCTGCCCTATGCCGACAACCCGAGCTTCCGCAACCCGACCTCGGGCCTTCTGGGCAACACCAACAACAAGACGGTGGACCTGCCGTTCCCGAACCATGTGAGTTTCGACTGGGGCGACACGCAGCGGATCCAGCGCTGGCTAAGCCTGATGCAGGCGCGCGAGGTGCACACGCGGGAAAGTTTCATCGAGGCGCAGCTGGACACGGTGAACCCGACGGCGCGGTCCTTGTTGCCGCTGATCGGGGCGGACCTGTGGTTCACCGGCGAGGCGGCGCCGGAGGGCACTCCGGAAGAACTGCGGCAGCGGGCGCTGGTGTTGCTGGCCGAGTGGAACGGCGAGATGAACGAGCATCTGCCGGAACCCCTGATCGCCGAGGCCTGGATGCGGGCCTTGATGGACCGGCTGATCCGGGACGAGCTCGGGGCGATGGCGGACAGCTTCACCCATATCTCGCCGGTCTTCATCGAGCGGGTCTTCCGCAACGTCGGCGGGGCGGGCGTGTGGTGCGACGTGATCCAGTCGGCGGCGGTGGAGAGCTGCACCGATGTTTCCCGGCAGGCGCTGGATCAGGCGCTGCTGGAGCTGACAGAGCGCTATGGGCCGAACCTGGAAAGCTGGCGCTGGGGCGACGCGCACCAGGCGGCGCAGGACCATCCGGTGCTGGGCGAGGTGCCGTTCCTCAAGTATTTCGTCAACATCCGGCAGTCGACCAGCGGCGGGGATGACACGCTGATGCGGGGGGTCACGCGCGGGACGGGGCCGGAGCCGTTCCAGAACGTGCATTCGGCGGGATATCGGGGGGTCTACGACTTCGCGGACCCCGACAGTTCGGTCTTCATCACGGCGACGGGGCAGTCGGGGCATCCGTTGTCGCGGCACTACGACGACCTGGGTGAGCTTTGGCGGCGCGGGGAATACATCCCGATGTCGCTGGACCCGGACCTGGCCCGGGCGGCGGCGGCGGGGGTGATGGTGCTGACCCCGGCGCAGTAGTGTCCACGGTGGACAAGGCCGCTGGGGCCTGTGGTTTCAATGGGTTGCGTGCGGGCATTAAGGGTCTGGTAAGGGGTCGGGGCGATGGCGGCGATTGACCCTTCTGCCCCGATCTGACATGCAGGGCCGTAGCGACGGGAGTTCGCGGGGGGTCTGATGAAGGTCATCATCTGCGGGGCGGGTCAGGTCGGCTGGCAGATCGCCCGGCACCTGTCCGGCGAGAAGAACGACGTCACGCTGGTCGACATAAACGCGGACCTCGTGCGGCGGGCTACGGATACGCTGGACGTGCAAGGCGTGGTGGGCTTTGCCAGCCACCCGGATGTGCTGGAAAAGGCTGGGGCGCGGGACGCCGACATGCTGATCGCGGCGACCCATTCCGACGAGGTGAACATGGTCACCTGCCAGGTGGCGCATACCGTGTTCAACATCACCCGCAAGATCGCCCGCATCCGGGCGCAGAACTACCTTGACCCGCTGTATGGCAACCTCACCAACACCGACGGCCTTGCCATCGACGTGGTCATCAGCCCCGAGCGTGAGGTCGCCGAAGCAGCGCTGCAGCGCCTTGCCGCGCCGGCCACTTTCGACACCGAAAGCTTCATGGCGGGCCGGGCGCAGCTTTTGGGCATCCAGTTGACCGAGGACTGCCCGGTCTTGAACACGCCCCTGCGCCAGTTGAACGAGCTGTTCTCGACCCTTCGCGCCATCGTCGTGGGCATCCGCCGGGAAGACCGGCTGTTCGCACCGGAGCCCGGCGACCAGCTTTATGCCGATGACCAGATCTATGTCTTCACCCATATCGAGGACGTGAACCGCGCGCTGGAGATCTTCGGCAAGAAGACGAAAAAGCAGGAGCGCGTGGTCATCGTCGGGGGCGGCAACGTCGGGCTTGCGGTCGCGCGCGCTTTGGAAGCCCGCACCGACCGCATCCGCGCCAAGATCATCGAGAAGAACCGCGCCACGGCCGAATTCGCCGCCGACGCGCTGGAACGCACGATCGTGCTGCACGGCGACGGGATGGACAGCGACATCCTGATGGAAGCCTCGATCGACCGGGCCGATGCGATCCTGGCCGTGACGGACGACGACAAGACCAACCTTCTTGTCGCGGTCCGGGCCAAGCAGGCCGGTTGTCCGATGACCATTGCGCTGGTGAACGACCCCACGTTGGCGCCGCTGATGGCTCCGCTTGAAATCGACGCCTACATCAACCCGCGCGCCACCACCGTTTCATCCATCCTGCGCCACATCCGCCATGGCCGGGTCCGCGCGGTCTATTCCATCGGCGATGCCGAAGCCGAGATGATCGAGGCGCAGGTGCTGTCGACCTCGCCCCTGTCGGGACGCCTCGTGCGCGACATCGAGTTTCCCGAAGGCGTTCTTGTCGGCGCGGTGATGAAGGGCGACAAGGTCCTGAAACCCACCGGAGACCTGCGGATCGAAGCCGGTGACGTGATTGCCCTGTTCGCCATGGCCAAGGACGTGCCGGAGGTCGAGCGCCTTCTGCAAGTCTCCATCGACTTCTTCTGATGCTGACGCGGCTGGCCGAACTGCCGCTGCTGGTGGTCCTTCTGGGCCTCTCGGGCGCGATGGCGCTGATCCCGGCGATCTACGCGATTGGCGCGGACGACAATGAACATGCGCGGAATTTCCTTTATGCGGCGCTGATCATCCTGGTCATCACGGTGATGCTGGGAATTGCCACCGCGGCCTACAGCCCGCGCGACGCGGCCCGCAGTCACCTCGCGGCCCTGGTCCTGGCCTTTGCGGTCCTGCCCTTCGCGCTGGCCCTGCCTCTGGCCGAGGCCCTGCCCGACACCACGCTGATCAATGCATGGTTCGAGATGGTGTCGTCCTTCACCACCACCGGTGCCACGGTCTATCCGCCCGAGAGGCTGGCCGACGCCGTGCATCTGTGGCGCGCGACGGTGGGCTGGTTCGGCGGCTTTCTGATCCTGCTGGCGGCCTATGCGATCCTGGCACCCTTGAACCTGGGCGGAACGGAAGTCATCTCGGGCCGGGTGCCGGGGCGGGGGGCACGGGGGACGG
>JBGSVS010000317.1:0-2382 GCA_041752895.1 Tabrizicola sp. | reverse complement strand
GCAACCGGCTGAACCTCGACAGCGGCGCTGCCTACGGCGGCCCCCTGTCCGCCGTCGTCATCGAAGGCCGCGAGGCCGCACTCCTGACCCCGCAGGGCCGCGTGAAGCTGGCCGTCCCGGGTCAGGCACAGCACCAGCGATAAGCGACCATAGGAGAGCGTAGAGCGGCGTTCAGGGATGCTCCCGCCGGATCAGCCGCTTGACCGACCGACCGCCAAGATAGCCGAAGACCACCGTCGCCAGCCCGACGACCTCGGCAATCGCCGGGCCTTCCGGGATGCCGCGCACAACCAAAGCCACGGCCATCAGGGCAAAGCCCCCCGCGCTTACCCAAAGCCAGAACCACAACTCGCCCCGCTTGGGCGCGAAACGCCAGCGGTCCTTGTCATCCATTGCAACACCTCCTGCAGGGCGGCCACACCGGTCGAACTTTCTGCCTGACCTCCGGAATACAGCACTTTACCGCAATGCGCCCACATGATTGCGTGCGCGCCATGACCGACAGCCGCAGCCAGACCCGCCTTACCCCGATCCTTGTCACGCTGGGGATCATCCTTCTGACCGCCGCATACCTTCTTTGGATCGGACGCGAGCCGATCTGCAAATGCGGCACTATCAAGCTTTGGCACGGGCAGGTGGTCAGCTCTGAAAACTCCCAGCACATTTCCGACTGGTATACCCCCAGCCACATCATCCACGGCTTCCTGTTTTTCGGTGCGCTCTGGCTGGTGGCGCGGCGGCTCGCCCTTGGCTGGCGGCTGGCCATCGCCACGCTGGTCGAGGCCGCTTGGGAAATCCTTGAAAACTCGGACGCGGTGATCGAACGCTACCGCAGCGTAACGATCTCGCTGGACTACTATGGCGACTCTGTCCTGAACGTGGTCGCCGACATCTCGGCGATGATCCTTGGCTTCTTTCTGGCCTCGAAACTGCCGGTCTGGGCCACGGTCGCGCTGATCGTCCTCTTCGAGGCGGTGACGATCTGGCTGATCCGCGACGGGCTGGCGCTGAACGTGCTGATGCTGCTTTACCCGCTCGACTGGGTTGCCGAATGGCAAGCGGGACGCTGACCCCCGAATTTTCGCCGAAAATTCGTCCCTAGATCCGCATCCGGCGCAACGACAGAAGTGCCGCCACGCTGACCGCGACCAGGATGCCAGCGGCAAGGATGAAGAACCCCCGCTCGCCCAACTGCGCGCTGAGCGGTGCAACGGCCAGAGGCGTCGCGATCGCGCCCACCAGCCCCGAGGCGACAATGGTCGGCGGCACACGGATGTCGTCGCCCATCTTGCCGCTCGCGGTGACGTAGAAGCCCGGAAAGAAGAGGCCGGTCGAAGCGCCCATCGCCACGAAGAACGGCCCCGGAGCCACGAAGACCGCCCCCAGCGCGAACACCGCCGCCGACCCGACCGCCACGGTGTAAAGCTGAAACGGCTGCACCCGGTGCGCCACGAAGATCAGCGCCACGCGGGCCAGCAGGAAGACGACGAAGAACGCGCTCAAAAGCCGCGAGGCGGTGTCCTCCGCGATCCCCGCCCGGATCAGCGCGGTCGGGCCAAGGCCCGCAAGGCTCGCTTCCATCCCGATGGCAACAAGGCCGAAACACAGGATCCCCCAGTGCGGCCGGAACGCCTTGACCGCGCCGGTCTGCGCTACGCTTTCCCGCCCCGCAGCACCCGCGCCCGCCCAGATCGCCACCAGGACCAGCGCCACGATCCCGAAGGACCAGGCCGGGTCGCTGCCCAGCCAGACAAAGACCAGCGGTGCTGCAATCGCTCCGACCCCGAAGGTCGCGTTCAGCAGGCTCAGCATCGACGGCCCCGTCGCCCCGAACGCCCGCATGACGCGCGGATTGAACACCGCCGTCGCCATGCCATAGCCCGCGCCGAACAGAACGCCGCCCAGCAGGATCAGCACCCAGGTCGGCCCCAGCGCCATCACGCCCGTCCCCGCCGCCATCACCGCCAGCGTATGCCGTGGCCCGATCATCGCGCCCTTGAAATACATCAGCCCGACGCCCAGAAAGCATCCGACCCAAAGCAGCGCCACGAAGAGCCCCGCCTCGCCTTCGCTTAAGGAGAAGTCGCGCACGTAAACCGGCAGCGCCGGACCGAACAAGGCCTGCCCCGCCCCCATCATCACGAAGGTCGCGATCCCGGCAAACAGCAGCCCGGCATGGGCCCGGATCAGGTCTTTCAACTAAACTCTCCCGCTGATCCGCCTTACTTCCCCCGCCCGCCCGGCGCTGTCAATGCCACCCGTGACGTGACGTCTTCTCGGCAACGCGCTGCGGATCGTGCAGACTGCGCCAAACCTTGGAGGACCCCATGACCGACATCCACATCCTCTCAGCCGCCCGCACCGCCATCGGCGGCTTCGGCG
>JBGSVS010000316.1:0-11546 GCA_041752895.1 Tabrizicola sp. | reverse complement strand
CGATGCCGGGGTCGAGCTTGAGGTCATTGCCGATGGCGCGGATCTGTTTCAGCGCCGTTGCGCCGTCGCCGATCAGGGTCGCGCCCTTCACCGCTTCGCCCACGACGCCGCCCCGGACGCGGTAAGCCTCGGTGCAGCTGAACACGAACTTGCCGGAGGTGATGTCGACCTGCCCCCCGCCGAAGCCCACGGCGTAGATGCCGTCCTTGAGGGAGGCCACGATGCCGGCGGGGTCATCCTTGCCGGACAGCATGTAGGTGTTGGTCATCCGTGGCATCGGAATATGGGCGAAACTTTCGCGCCGCCCGTTGCCGGTGGCGGCGACGCCCATCAGCCGGGCGTTCTGCCGGTCCTGCATGTAGCCTGTCAGCACCCCGTCCTCGATCAGGACGTTCTTGGCGGAAGGCGTGCCTTCGTCGTCGATGGAAATGCTGCCGCGCCGGTCGGGGATTGTGCCGTCATCAAGGACAGTCACGCCTTTTGATGCGATCTGTTTCCCCATCAGCCCAGCAAAGGCCGAGGTTTCCTTGCGGTTGAAGTCGCCCTCCAGCCCATGGCCGATGGCTTCGTGCAGAAGGATGCCGTGCCAGCCCGGGCCGAGAACGACGTCCATCCCGCCTGCCGGAGCCTCGACGGCGGACAGGTTGACCTGGGCGATCCGCAGCGCCTCGGCGATCATCGGTTTCCAGGTGTGGGCGTCCATCAGCGCGGCAAGGCCGTGCCGCCCGCCCTTGCCCATGCCGCCCTGTTCGCGGCGGCCGTTTTCTTCCAGCATGACCGAGACGTTGATCCGGGCCATCGGACGGATGTCAGTCAGGCGGGTGCCTTCTGGGCGCAGGATCTCGATCTCTTGCAAGCTGGCCGATAGCGTGGCCGAGACCTGAACCACGCGGGGGTCGAGCGCGCGGGCATAGGCGTCGATTTCGCGCAGAAGGTCGATCTTCACCGGGAAGGCGGCATCGGCCATCGGGTCGTCGGGACGGTAAAGCCGGGTATTGGTGCCGCGTGGCGGGGGCGCGAGGGTGCCGCCACCTGCGCCGACTGCAAGGCGTGCGGTCTCAGAGGCGCGGCGGAGCGAGGATTCGGTGATCTCGGTCGAATGGGCATAGCCGGCGACCTCTCCCCTGACGGCGCGGAGGCCGAAGCCCTGGCTCGCGTCATAGGTCGCCTGGCGGATGCGGCCATCATCGAGGACGATGGATTCGGCCCGGCGGCGTTCGAGGAACAGCTCGCCATCATCCGCCCCCGCCGTCGCGGCGCGCAGAGTGGCAAGGGCTGCAGCTTCGTCCAGGTGGGTGTCGAACGGGCGGAAGGGTGCGTCGGTCATCGGGTCCTCGCGGGGTCAGGCTTCACAGATGGGCCGGAGAGCAGGAAGGGTCAAGGACCGACCGTCCGGTCGATGAAATCAGCGCCCTTGGCCCAGGTGTCAGGGGAAAACAGCGCGTCGTGGCCGACGGGGCCCAACGACAGGAAGGTCTTGGGGTCGCGGGCAAGGTCGAAAAGCCGCTTGCCGAAGCCCTGCGGGATCACCTCGTCAGCCTCGCCATGCAGGATGAGGAGCGGCGCGTTGATGGCGGCGATGTGATCGCGTGAGCGGTACTGGTCTTTCATCAGCAGGCCGACAGGCGCCCAGGGGTAGGCGCGGCGGGCGATGTCGACGGCGGCGGAGTAGGGCGCCTCAAGGATCACGGCGCCGACCGGATTTGCGGCGGCGGTCAGGACGGCGGGGCCCGTGCCGAGGGATTCGCCCACCAGGATGATGCGCTCGGGCGGCAGGCCCTTGATGCGCAGGTGGTCGTAGGCGGTCTTGGCGTCGATGAGAAGCCCGGTTTCCGTGGGCCGTCCGGACGAGCCGCCAAAGCCGCGCCAGCTGAGGAACGCCGTGCCGAAGCCGCGCGACTGGTAGAAGGCCAGCCGGTCGGCCCGATCAGCGATTTCGCCTGCGTTGCCGTGCAGAAACAGGATGGTCGGCCGGTCGCCCGAGGCCGGGCTTTCCCAGAGCACGAGGGTTTCGCCATCGGATGTGGTCAGCATGACGGGGGTCACGCCGGTCAGCCCGACGGCCTTTGGCGCGGGGTCGCGGCGCGAAGGAAAATACTGCAGGTCGCGCTGGAAGGCATACATCCCCGACAGGGCCGCGAGATAGACGAGGCCGAATGTGACGAGGGTCAGCTTGACGAAGGACATGCGGTTGTTCCCCTGGCCTTGGTCGCGGCGGAAAGTGCTGATTTGTCGCGACGGTTTTGCTTGTCGCGGCCAAGCTAATATGGTTTGAGAGCCCTGTGAAACAGCGGGATTCTGACCGATGGTCGGACCTGCGGGAAAGCGGCGGCAAGCCGCGACGTGAACGGGAACAAAAGCATGCGTCTTTCGAACGTGATCGGCGGAATCGCCGCGGCAGGGATGACCACGCTTGTGGCAGGGCAGGTCCTTGCCCAGCAGGCGCTGGAGATCATCGGTCAGCCCGAGCCGGGCGGGATGGGGTTCCAGCCATCGGCGACCGAGCTGAAGCATGACATCGTCTGGCTGGACACGATGATCAACTACATCATCGGTGCCATCGTGGTCTTCGTCACGGCCTTGCTGATCTATACCATCGTCCGGTTCAACCAGCGTGCCAACCCGACCCCGGCGCGGTTCACCCACAACACTCCGCTGGAAGTGGCATGGACGCTGATCCCGATCGTGATCCTGGTGTTCATAGGGGCGTTCTCGCTGCCGATCCTGTTCAAGCAGCAGGAAATTCCGGTGGGCGAGGTGACGATCAAGGCCACGGGCAACCAGTGGTACTGGTCCTATGAATATGTCGACGAGGGCATTGCTTTCGACAGCTACATGATCGGGTCCCCGGCGACGGGCGGTGCCAACATGATGACCCCCGAAGTCGAGGCGCAGCTGACGGCGGCGGGCTATGGGAAAGAGCAGTTCCTCTTGGCCACCGACACTGCCGTCGTTGTCCCGGTGGGCAAGGTTGTCGTGGTGCAGGTCACCGCGACCGACGTGATCCATTCCTGGAAGATCCCGGCCTTTGGCGTGATGCAGGACGCCGTCCCGGGTCGCACCGCCGCGCTGTGGTTCACGGCGGAAGAGGAAGGCATCTACTTCGGCCAGTGTTCCGAGATTTGCGGCCAGATGCATGCCTACATGCCGATCACGGTCAAGGTCGTGTCGGAAGCCGCCTATGCCGAGTGGCTGGAGAAGGCCAAGGCGGGCGACGTGCAACTGTCCTCGGTTGCTGCCCCCGCCGACGCGCAGGTCGCGTCGAACGACTGACCGCGTAAGGGTCGCCAGCGAATGACGGGGTCTGGCCAGTGGTCCGGCCCCGGTCTGCAAGGATAGGACCGGAATGAGCGATACCGCAACATATCAGGGTGTGACGTCCGCCGCGCATGAGCCGGGGTTCGGCGATTACGTGCAGCTGCTGAAGCCGCGCGTGATGTCGCTGGTGGTGTTCACCGCACTGGTCGGGCTGCTGGTCGCTCCCGTCGGTCTGCACCCGGTCGAGGCGTTTTCGGCGATCCTGTTCATTGCCCTTGGGGCAGGGGCATCGGGTGCCTTGAACATGTGGTGGGACGCCGACATTGACGCGGTAATGAAGCGCACGGCGAAACGCCCGGTTCCGGCTGGACGGGTGCAGGCGGGCGAGGCGCTGGCCGTTGGCCTCGGCCTGTCGGGGATCAGCATCGTGATGCTGGGACTGGCCACGAACCTGATGGCGGCCGCGCTGCTTGCGTTCACGATTTTCTTTTACGCCGTCGTCTATTCGATGTGGCTGAAACGCCTGACCCCGCAGAACATCGTGATCGGGGGTGCTGCCGGGGCCTTTCCGCCGATGATCGGCTGGGTTTGTGCCACGGGGTCGGTCTCGGTCGAAGCGGTGCTGATGTTTGCGCTGATCTTCATGTGGACGCCTCCGCATTTCTGGGCGCTGGCGCTGTTCATGAAGGAAGACTACCACACCGCAGGCGTGCCGATGCTGACGGTCACGCATGGCCGAAAGTCCACGCGGGTGCATATCCTCGTCTACACCCTGCTGCTGGTGCCGGTGGCGCTGGGGGCCGCGCTGACCACCATCGGCGGGCCGATGACGCTGGCGGTCGCGGTGGTGCTGAACGGCTGGTTCGTGCTGGGCGCTTATCGGATCTGGCGGCGGGACGAGGCGGTGGCCGAGGCAGACAAGTACGCCGTCGAGAAGGCGTTCTTCCGGTTCTCGCTGCTGTATCTGTTCCTGCATTTCGCGGCCTTCCTTGGCGAGGCGGCGCTGAAATCTGCCGGATTGGGAGGCTGGTGAAATGACCTTCCGGCCCGAGCACGATCTGCACAAGCGCCGGTTCAGCCGGAACCTAGGGGTCGGGCTGACGCTTGCGGCCTTCGTGGCACTGGTCTTTGCGCTGACGGTGGTCAAGGTCAAGCGCGGCGATCCGATGCAGGGTTATGACCACACCCTCGATCCGTCGCTGGTGCCGCAGGAGAAGACCGAATGATCTTCCCGAAGCTTCAGGGCAAGAGCCGGACGCTGGTGCAGCTGGTCGGCGTCGTGGTGACGATGGGGTCGCTGTCCTTTGCCGCGGTGCCGTTCTACGACTGGTTCTGCCGGGCGACAGGCTACGGCGGCACGCCGCAGGTCGCCGAGACAGCACCGGACGTGATCCTGGACCAGACCGTGAAGGTCCGCTTCGATGCAAGCGTCGAGGCCGGGATGCCGTGGGAGTTCAAGCCGGTCGTCCGCACGATGGACATCCGTCTGGGCGAAACCGGTCTGGCCTTCTACGAGGCGCACAATCCGACCGACCGGGTCATTGCGGGCACGGCAAGCTTCAACGTCTTTCCGGATACGGCGGGCGGCTATTTCACCAAGATCGCCTGCTTTTGCTTTGAAGAGCAGGTCCTGCAACCCGGTGAGACGGTGCAGATGCCGGTCACGTTCTTCGTCGATCCGACGATCATCGACGATCCTGACGGCAAGTTTGTGCACGAAATCACGCTAAGCTATACTTTCCACCAAACCTCGCTGCCCGAAGACCAGGCGGCGCTGACCCCATCGTCTGCGGCCGACAGAGCCGCAGTGAACTGAGACAAGAAACGAGGGAACGACCCGCCATGGCCCACGCCAAGAACCACGACTACCACGTCCTGCCTCCATCGATCTGGCCCCTGTTCGGGGCTGTCGCGGGGTTCGTGATGCTGTTCGGGTCCGTCCTCTGGATGCATGGCTCGGGCCCCTGGATGGGGCTGATCGGCTTTGCCGGCGTCCTTTACGTGATGTACGCTTGGTGGTCGGAAGTCGTCCACGAAAGCCAGGTTGGTGACCACACGCCGGTGGTGCGGATCGGCCTGCGCTACGGGTTCATCCTGTTCATCATGTCGGAAGTGATGTTCTTCGCGGCCTGGTTCTGGACCTTCTTCAAGCACCGTCTTTATCCGATGGGGCCGCAATCGCCCGCCATCGACGGCGTCTGGCCGCCCGCCGGGATCGAGACCTTCGACCCCTGGCACCTGCCCTTCATGAACACCCTCATCCTGCTGTTGTCGGGGTGTGCCGCGACCTGGGCGCACCATGCGCTGGTGCATGAGAACAACCGCCGCGACCTCGTGAACGGGCTGATCATCGCGATCGGCTTGGGCGTGATCTTCACCGGCATGCAGGCCTACGAATACAGCCACGCGGCCTTTGGTTTTGCGGGCAACATCTACGGCGCGTCGTTCTTCATGGCGACGGGCTTCCACGGGTTCCACGTCATCATCGGGACGATCTTCCTGACCGTCTGCCTGATCCGTGCGCTGAAGGGCCACTTCACGCCCGAGCGTCATGTGGGCTTTGAGGCCGCCGCCTGGTACTGGCACTTCGTCGACGTGGTCTGGCTGTTCCTGTTCGCTGCCGTCTACGTCTGGGGTCAGGGCTGACCTTTTCCCTTTGACAGGGCTTGGCGCGGGCCTTCGGGCCTGCGCTTTCATTTCCGGGGTATCCCATGCGCCGCTATGTCTTTCCGGTCCTGATGGGCATCGTCGGGGTCGCCGTGCTGATGAGCCTTGGCTTCTGGCAGTTGCGCCGGATGGAGGAGAAGCGGGTTTACCTCGACGAGATCGAGGCGCGGATCGGCAATGCCGCGATCCCGCTGCCTGCTGTGTCCGAGGAAGGGCCGCACAAGTTTCAGGCGGTTTTTGCCGAAGGGGCGTTCACCGGGGAGTATCTGGAGGTGCTTGCGGGCCAGACGGGCGCAAGTCCGGGGGTCCTGCTGATCGAGGCCTTCGTGCTGCCCGATGGCCGCAGGATCATGGTTCAGCGTGGCTTCGTCGAGGAAGAGGCGCGGGGGGTTCCGCGCGCCCCGGTTGCGGCGAAGGTCGAGGGCAACTTGCACTGGCCGGACGACACCAACAGCTTTACCCCGCCGCCGGATCTCAAGACCGGCCTCTGGTTTGCCCGTGACGTTCCTGCGATGGCGGCAAAGCTGAAGACAGAGCCGACGCTGATTGTCGCAAGCCAGGCTACTGGCGACGGGATCGCTCCACTACCGGTCGACTCGTCCGGCATCCCCAACGACCATTGGGGCTATGCGATCCAGTGGTTTCTGCTGGCGGCAACCTGGGCGGGGATGACACTGTTCCTGCTCTGGCGTATCAGGACGCGGAAGGTTTGAAGGCGACAGCGATGCAATACGTTTCCACCCGTGGTGCGGCCCCGGTGCTTGGCTTTGGCGAAGCGATGATGACCGGCCTTGCGCGTGATGGCGGGCTTTATGTCCCCGAAACCGTGCCGGTGATGACCAAGGCCGAAATCGCGGCGCTGGCGGGGCTGTCGTATGAAGAGGTCGCGTTCAAGGTGATGCGGCCCTATCTGGGCGGGTTCTTTGGCGATGACGAGTTCCGCGGCCTGATCGCCAAGGCCTATCAGGGCTTTCACCACGCCGCCCGCGCGCCGATGGTGCAGCTGGGGTCGAACCACTTCCTTCTGGAGCTGTTCCACGGGCCGACGCTGGCGTTCAAGGACTTCGCCATGCAACTGATCGGGCAGATGATGCAGGCGGCTTTGGCGAAGACCGGGGAGCGGATCACCATCGTCGGGGCGACCAGCGGCGATACCGGGTCGGCGGCGATGGAGGCGTTCCGGGGGCTGGCGAATGTGGATGTGTTCATCCTGTTTCCGCATGGGCGCGTCAGTGACGTGCAGCGGCGGCAGATGACCACGCCGTCCGAGGCGAATGTCCATGCGCTGGCGATGGACGGGGACTTCGACGATTGTCAGGCCCGCGTGAAGGACATGTTCAACGATTTCGCCTTCCGCGACGGGGTGCGTCTGGCGGGGGTGAACAGCATCAACTGGGCCCGGGTGCTGGCGCAGGTGGTCTACTATTTCTACGCCGGGACCGCGCTGGGCGCGCCGCACCGCGAGGTCAGCTTCACGGTGCCCACCGGCAATTTCGGCGACATCTTCGCGGGCTACATCGCCAAGCGGATGGGTCTGCCGATTGACCAGCTGGTGATTGCCACGAACCAGAACGACATTCTGGACCGTGCATTGAAGGGCGGGGAGTATCGGACGAACGGCGTGAAGCCCTCGATCAGCCCGTCGATGGATATCCAGGTGTCCTCGAACTTCGAACGCGCGCTGTTTGACGCCTATGGCCGCGATGGCTTGGCGGTCGCGCAGCTTATGGGCGAGATGAAGGCGGGCGGGTTCAAGATCAGCCAGGGGGCTATTCAGTCGTTGCGGGCGACCTTTGCCTCGGGTCGCTGTGACGAGGACGAGACGCTGGCGGTCATCGCGCGGCACTGGAAATCGACGGGCGAGCTTCTGTGTCCGCACTCCGCCGTGGGGGTGAAGGTCGCGGAAGAACACCTTGGAGGCGCGCCGATGGTGACGCTGGCCACTGCGCATCCGGCGAAGTTCCCCGATGCTGTGGAACGCGCAACCGGTGTCAGGCCGGGCCTGCCGCCGCATATGGCCGACCTCTTCGACAAGCCCGAACGGATGACGCGGGTGCCGAACGACCTTGACGCCCTGCAGGCGCTGGTCCGGGAAAGGATCGTCCGCTGATGCAAAGATTGCACACCCTGCCCAACGGGTTCCGCATTGTCACCGAAGCCATGCCGGGGCTGCAGTCGGCAAGCGTTGGCCTTTGGGTCGAGGCCGGGGGACGCCACGAGACGCCCGCACAGAACGGAATCGCGCATTTCCTTGAACACATGGCGTTCAAGGGCACTCGCCGCCGGTCTGCGCTGCGGATCGCCGAGGAAATCGAAGATGTCGGCGGCTATATCAACGCCTACACCAGCCGCGAGATGACGGCCTATTACGCTCGGGTGCTGAGCCAGGACGTGGTGATGGCGCTGGATGTGATCGCGGACATCGTCCTTAACCCCCTGTTCCGCAAGGCCGATATCGAGACGGAACGCCATGTGATCCTGCAGGAAATCGGCCAGGCGCTGGATACTCCGGATGACATCATCTTCGACTGGCTGCACGAGGTCAGCTACCCCGACCAGCCGTTCGGCCGCACCATCCTGGGGCCGGAAGAGCGGGTCTCGTCCTTCAAGAAGGCCGATTTCGAAGGGTTCACCGGGGCGCATTATGGCCCCGACCAGATGATCCTGTCGGCGGCGGGGGGCGTGGACCATGACGCCATCGTCGCTGCGGCCGAGCGCATCTTCGGCGGGCTGAAGCCGGTGGGCGCGTCCAAGGTCGAAGCCGCTCGCTTCGTCGGTGGCGAACGGCGCGAGGTGAAGGATCTGGAGCAGGTCCACTTTGCGCTGCAGTTCGAGGCTCCGGGCTACCGGGACGAAAAGGTCTATACTGCTCAGGTCTATTCGATGGCGATGGGGGGCGGCATGTCCTCGCGCCTGTTCCAGAAGATCCGCGAGGACCGGGGGCTTTGCTATTCGATCTATGCCCAGTCGGCGGCCTATGAGGATACCGGGCAACTTACTGTCTATGCCGGGACCTCCGAGGCCGAGATCGGCGAGCTGACCCAGCTGACCGTCGATGAGTTGAAGCGGGCGGCCGAGGACATGACCGAGGCAGAGGTGGCCCGGTCGCGAGCCCAGTTGCGGGCGGGCCTGTTGATGGGGTTGGAAAGCCCGTCTTCCCGCGCCGAACGCAATGCGCGGCTGTTGTCGATCTGGGGCCGGATCCCGGACGTGGCCGAGGCGGTCGCGCGGATCGATGCCGTGGATACGACGGCGGTCCGGACCTTTGCGGGCACGATGACCGCCGCATGGGCTGCTCTGGCAATCTATGGCCCGGTGTCCGGCGCGCCCGGGATCGACGAGGTCCGCAAGGGACTGGCCGCCTGATGCTGGGGCTGAAGCGCCGTATCCGCGTGGAAACCGAGCGAATGACGCTGCGGCTGCCGGAACACGGCGACTGGCGGCAATGGTCCGAGGTGCGCGAGGCCTCGGCCGAGTTCCTGATCAAGTGGGAGCCGGTCTGGGCCAACGACCACCTGACGCGGCGGGCCTTCACCAACCGGGTCTACTGGGCGCAGCGCGCCGAGGCGCAGGGCCAGGCGCTGCCGATGCTGCTGATCCGGCGCGAGGACAACCAGCTCTTGGGCGCGCTGACCTTGGACAACATCCGCCGGGGGCCGGCGCAGACCGGGACCTTCGGTTACTGGATCGGTCAGGCCTATGCCCGGCACGGCTATATGCGCGAGGCGATCCTGGCGCTGACGCACCATGCCTTCACCCGCCTAGACCTGTCACGGCTGGAGGCCGCCTGCCTGCCGGAAAACCTTGCCAGTCGGGGCGTGCTGGAGAAATGCGGCTTCAAATACGAGGGCGTGGCGCAAAGCTACCTGCAGATCAACGGGCGCTGGCGCAACCACGTGCTTTACGCCAATCTGCGCAGCGACCGGCGCGGACGGACCGACGTCGGCTGACGGGTTCGGCGCCAGTCGAATTGAGCGCGTTCCGCGCGAAGACTCTTTGTCTCGCGGTTTTGCGTGAAGGACGCAAAACCGCTCGGAGCGGCCTCCGGCGGGGATATTTGGAGCCAGGTGAAAGCATGGGCGTTCGGGTGGCACTTTTGCGGGGGGTGAATGTCTCGGGCGCCGGGAAGCTGCCGATGGCAGAGTTCCGGGCGATGCTGGGGGGCATGGGGCTGGGGGCGGTGCGGACCTATATCCAGTCGGGCAATGCGGTGTTCGAGAGTGCGTTGCCTGCGACAGAGCTGGAGGACGCGATCCGGGACGGGGTTGCGGCGCGCTTTGGCTTTGCTCCGGAGACCTTTGTCTTGACGGAGGGCGATCTGGCGGCGGCTTTGAGCGACCATCCCTTCGGGGACGCCGATCCGAAGTTTGTCCATGTCTGCTTTCTGCGCGAGACGCCGGTTCCGGATGAAGCGGCGATGCGGGTCTTGGCCCTGCCTGGGGATGGTTGGTATGTCGGGGCGAGCCGGTTCACGCTGCACACGCCAGGGGGCTTTGGCGTCTCGAAGCTGGCGGAGAAGCTGCCGCGCCTGCTACCAAAGCCGATGACGGCCCGAAATCTGCGCACGCTGGCTGCTCTGCGGGAGATGATCGCGCATCCGTGATCGCGGGACCGGATGACGCGGGCGCAATCCGGGTTACCCTTCGTCAAACGGAGGTGACCCATGCGCCTGCTTGCCGCCCTTGTGCTGCTTGCCACCCCCGCGCTGGGGCAGGAGCGCATCCCGTCGCATTGCATCGCGGTGGCGGCAGCAAAGCCGTCTGTGGTGCCGGTGGCTCTGGAAGAGGGGCTGGCGGCGGACAGCTTCCTGATCCGCTATATCGACCATGCCAGCTTTGCCATCGTGACGGCGGACGGGACCGTCGCGGTCACGGATTATGCCGGCTATCTGGGCACGGTCGATCTGGTGCCGGACGTGGTGACGATGAACAACGCGCATCACACGCACTGGACAGCAGCGCCCGACCCACGCATCCCGAATGTGCTGGAGGGCTGGCCCGAGGGCGCGGGGCCAGCGGATCACCGGCTGGACCTGGGCGCGATGCTGGTGCGCAACGTGACCACCGACACGCGGGGGCCATTCGGGGAAGGGGCGCGGAGGGATGGGAACTCCATCTTCATCTTCGAGGCCGGGGGCCTGTGCATCGGCCATCTGGGGCACCTGCACCAGATCCCCTCGGACGAGCAATATGCGGCGATCGGGCGGCTGGATGTGGTGATGGTGCCTGTCGATGGCGGCTATACCATGCGGCTTGAGGATATGGCTGGGGTTGTGAAGCGGCTGCGGTCGTCGGTGGTGATTCCGATGCATTGGTTCAGCACGGACTCGCTGCAAGGGTTCCTGGCTGAGATGTCGGGCGAGTTTACCGTGGTCGAAACCGGCGGTGCGCAGATCGCGCTGTCCTTGGATGACCTGCCGTCGCAGCCGACGATCATGGTGCTGGAACCGGCCTATATCGACTAGTCTCTTCTGCCGGCCTTGCTATGAAGGGCGGGAAGGAGAGCGCCATGTTGAACCCCTGCGATCCCGCTTTCGTGGCACGCCTGTCGGCGCTGGTGCCCGAGGGCACGCTGTCTGCCCCCGAGCCGCGTCACCTGGAAGAGCCTCGGGGCCGCTGGCT